>NZ_JBSVXG010000012.1:0-64596 GCF_054070595.1 Pseudomonas sp. SDO55104_S430
GGGTTGGTGCGCGAGGGGGTGGTGTTGGGAAAAATAACTGGGAGTGGATCCACTGTTTTCGAGAAAAACCCCGCTCCCACAGGTTCATGGGACTAATGCAGACTTTGTGAACAACACACCCGGTGGGAGCGAGGCTTGCCCGCGAAGGCGTCAGGACAGCCAACATTGAGGCTGGATGATCCGGCCTCTTCGCGGGCAAGCCTCGCTCCTACGGGGGTCAGGCCTTGGCGGCAGCCGCCAGAATCAGCGCCTTCATCTCCGACACCGCCGACTTGAAGCCCACGAACAGCGCATGCGCCACCAGCGCGTGGCCGATGTTCAGTTCGTTGATGCCCTTGATCGCCGCCACTGCCTCGACGTTGTGGTAATGCAGGCCATGGCCGGCGTTGACGATCAGCCCCTGGGCCAGACCGAAGGCCACGCCGTCGGCGACGCGCTTGAGCTCTTCAGCCACTTCGGTCGGCGTCTCGGCATCGGCGTAACGGCCGGTGTGCAGTTCGATGGCCGGGGCACCGACGCGGCGCGACGCTTCGATCTGCCGCTCGTCGGCATCGATGAACAGCGACACTTCCGAACCGATCTTCGACAGACGCTCCACCGCCGCCTTGATCCGCGCTTCCTGCCCAGCCACATCCAGGCCGCCTTCGGTGGTCAGTTCCTGACGGGTTTCCGGGACCAGGCAGATGTGCGCCGGACGAACGCGCTCGGCGAACGCCATCATTTCTTCGGTGACGCCCATTTCGAAGTTCATGCGGGTCTGCAGCACTTCGCTGAGCACCAGCACGTCGCGTTCCTGAATGTGCCGGCGGTCTTCGCGCAAATGCACGGTGATGCCGTCAGCGCCCGCCTCTTCCGCGTCCAGGGCTGCCTTGACCGGGTCCGGGTAGCGGGTGCCGCGGGCCTGACGCAGGGTGGCGACGTGGTCGATGTTCACGCCAAGAAGAATGCGGGTGCTGGTGGTCACGGAAGCGCTCCAGAAGAAGAGAAAGTTCGGTGCACAGCATACACGGGGAATTTACGGCTTTCGAAACAACTCTCGGGATACCAGTGGCCGACCGCCCAAATGCACCGCCAGCGCCTGGCGCATCAGGCGCTTGGCGGCGGACAGCGCACCGGGGGCGGACCAGTCGGCTTCAGACATGGCCAGCAGTTCGACGCCGTTGAACAGTCCGGGTTGCAACAGATAGACCCGCTCCAGCCCTGCGTCCACTTGCAGGCGATAGAGACCGTCCGGCGCGATAGGCTCGCCGTGGATGTCGGTGCTCAAGGCAAAGCCATAACCCAGGTCGTCCAGCAGGCGCCATTCGAAGGAGCGCAGCAGCGGTTCCAGTGGCCGGCCCTCAGCCAGGGCCAGCAAGGTCGCGGCGTAGTGATCGAACACGCCGGGATGCGGGTCTTCGGCGGGCAGCAGACGAATCAGCAACTCGTTGAGATAGAGCCCGCTGAACAGCGCTTCGCCGTGCAGCCAGGTGGAAACCCCGGCACTTTCCATGCGCCCGACATTCTTAAGCTCTCCCCGCCCGCGAAACTCCACTTCCAGCGGCACGAACGGCCGCGCCAACGTCCCGGCCTTGCCCCGCGCACTGCGCAACACCGCCCGCAACCGCCCTTGGGGCGTGAGGAAGTCCACCAAGGCGCTGGTTTCGCGGTAGGCGCGGGTGTGGAGGACGTAGGCGGGTTGGCCGATGGGCGGGGTTTGCGACATTAAGTCAGAGGTCTCACTGGAGGAATGCGATCTTACCTGTAACCAAAAACCATTGTGGGAGCGGGCTTGCCCGCGATGGCGGACCCACATTCAACATCTCTGCCGAATGTTACATCCTCATCGCGGGCAAGCCCGCTCCCACAGGTTTCTACGGTGCGATGTCGAAAGGGTTTACAGATCGCCGTAACCCAGCGACCGCAAAGCACGCTCATCATCGGACCAGCCACCCTTAACCTTCACCCAAAGGTTAAGCATGATCTTGGAGTCGAACAGCAGCTCCATGTCCTTGCGCGCCTCGGTGCCGATGCGCTTGATGCGCTCGCCCTTGTCGCCAATGATGATTTTCTTCTGGCCGTCACGTTCGACGAGGATCAGCGCATGAATGTGCAGGGTCTTGCCCTGCTGCTTGAACTCTTCGATTTCGACGGTGATCTGGTACGGCAGCTCGGCACCCATCTGGCGCATGATCTTTTCACGCACCAACTCGGCGGCGAGGAAGCGGCTGCTGCGGTCGGTGATCTGGTCTTCCGGGAAGAAGTGATCGTTTTCCGGCAGCTGCTCGGCAATCACCTTCTCCAGCGCGTCGAGGTTGTGCCCGTGCTGCGCCGAAATCGGGATGATCTGCGCGTTCGGCAGCTGTTCCTGCAACCAGGACAGGTGCGGCATCAGCTCGGCCTTGTCTTCGATGCGGTCGGTCTTGTTCAGCGCGACGATCAATGGACCTGTTACGTACTGCACGCGCTCGAGGACCATCTGGTCTTCTTCGGTCCACTTGGTGCGGTCGACCACGAAGATCACCACGTCGACGTCTTTCAACGCCGCCGAAGCGGTCTTGTTCATGTAGCGGTTCAGGGCCTTTTCGCCACCCTTGTGCATGCCGGGGGTGTCGACGTAGATCGCCTGCACATCGCCCTCGGTCTTGATACCGAGCATGTTGTGACGGGTGGTCTGCGGCTTGCGCGAGGTGATCGCCAGCTTCTGGCCGAGGATGTGGTTGAGCAACGTGGACTTGCCCACGTTCGGACGGCCGACGATGGCAACGTAGCCACAGCGAGTTGCAGTTGTATCAGTCATTGCCATTCTCCACACCCAGGGCAATCAGTGCTGCGGCGGCCGCTACCTGTTCGGCAATACGACGGCTCACACCCTGACCTCGGCTTTTTTCGTTCAGTAGGATGATCTCGCATTCGACGAAGAACGTCCGGCAATGCGGCTCACCCTGGATATCCACCACTTCATAACGTGGCAGCTCGCACCCGCGGGACTGCAGGAACTCCTGCAGGCGGGTTTTCGGGTCCTTGTTGGTGTCGACCAGCGTCAGGCCTTCGAACTCGCCGGCCAGCCAGGCCAGTACGCGCTCGCGGGCGACTTCGATCCCGGCATCCAGGTAGATCGCACCAATCAGCGCTTCCAGGGCGTCGGCCAGAATCGACTCACGACGGAAACCGCCGCTTTTCAACTCGCCGGAACCCAGGCGCAGGTGCTCGCCCAGATCGAAACCACGGGCCAGTACGGCCAGGGTCTCACCTTTCACCAGGCGTGCACGCAGACGCGACAACTGGCCTTCGCGGGCCAGCGGGAAGCG
The DNA here is from genome assembly GCF_054070595.1 of Pseudomonas sp. SDO55104_S430. Lineage (NCBI taxonomy): Bacteria > Pseudomonadati > Pseudomonadota > Gammaproteobacteria > Pseudomonadales > Pseudomonadaceae > Pseudomonas > Pseudomonas sp. SDO55104_S430. The sequence continues at coordinate 3,291 of NZ_JBSVXG010000012.1, forward strand.
CTCGAACAGTGCTTCGCCGGCGACGAAGTTGAGGATGGCGTCACCGAGGAATTCCAGGCGCTCGTTGTTGCGCCCGGCAAAGCTGCGGTGAGTCAGGGCCAGGACCATCAGTTCCTGATCCTTGAAGGTGTAACCGAGCTGACGCTCGAGACGGCTTAGAGAGGCGCTCACGGTTTACCCACGCTGAGTTCGTGGTTGGATTCCACCGCCATCGCCGGGTGGCGGCGCAGGCTTGGGACAATTAACGCTGTGTTCAAAAATAACGTCCTGAATATCATTGGCTTCATGCTTTCGGCCCCGAAATCCGTCGGTTCCAGAAATGCATTCGGCGCTGTGTTCAACAGCGCCGTGTGTGATTACTGAATCAGGCCAACCCGCGAGAAATTCGGCAAGTGACTGAGTTTGGGTTCCGGCCAGCTCATCCAGACTGCAAAGGCCTTGCCGACGATATTCTTGTCGGGAACCATGCCCAGCAGATCCTTGGGAATGTTCGGATCATCCCAGTAGCGACTGTCGTTGGAGTTGTCGCGGTTGTCGCCCATCATGAAGTAGTGCCCGGCAGGCACGGTCCAGGTACGGTCCGGCGTTGCGCGGTAGCGGCTCATTTCCTTGCGGATCAGGTGCTCGGCGACGCCGAGTTTTTCCTTGTAGAGCTCGGCGCTGCCCAGGGTGCCCGGCTCGGAGCCGATCAGCTGCTCGGCAATCGACTGGCCGTTGACGAACAGACGCTTGTCGGCGGTGTAACGAACCTGATCACCCGGCAAGCCAACCACACGCTTGATGTAGTTGACGTTCGGATCGCTCGGGTAGCGGAACACCATCACATCGCCGCGCTGTGGCTCGCCGACTTCGATGATCTTCTTGTCGATCACAGGCAGGCGGATCCCGTAGGAAAACTTGCTCACCAGGATGAAATCGCCGACGTCCAGGGTCGGTTTCATCGAGCCGGACGGAATCTGGAACGGTTCCACCAGGAACGAACGCAGCACCAGAACGATGAACAACACCGGGAAGAACGATTTGCCGTACTCGACCAGCAACGGCTCCTTGTTCAGCTTCTCCAGCACCACCCCGTCAGGCTGGCTGACGCTGCCCTCGTAGGAAGCAATGGCGGACCGCCGACGCGGCGCCAGGATCAGCAGATCGAGCAGCGCCAACAGACCGCAGACGAATACAGCGATAACCAGCAACAGCGGGAAATTTAGCGACATAGGACCTAACTATCCAACCTGAGCACGGCAAGGAAGGCGTCTTGTGGAATTTCCACGTTGCCGACCTGCTTCATGCGTTTCTTACCGGCCTTTTGCTTCTCCAGCAGTTTCTTCTTACGGCTGACGTCACCACCGTAGCATTTGGCCAATACGTTCTTTCTGAGTGCCTTGACGGTTGTACGCGCCACAATCTGACCGCCAATGGCGGCCTGGATTGCCACGTCGAACATCTGCCGTGGAATCAGTTCTTTCATCTTCTCGGTCAACTGACGCCCTTTGTAGTGCGCGTTGTCCTTGTGCACGATCAGCGCCAGGGCATCGACCTTGTCGCCGTTGATCAGCACGTCCAGCTTCACCAGATTAGCCGATTGGTAACGATCGAAATGGTAATCGAGCGAAGCATAGCCGCGGCTGGTGGATTTGAGACGGTCGAAGAAGTCCAGGACCACTTCGTTCATCGGCAAATCGTAGGTCACCTGCACCTGATTACCGAGGAACAGCATGTCGTGCTGCACGCCACGCTTCTCGATGCACAGGGTGATGACGTTGCCCAGGTGTTCCTGCGGCACAAGAATGTTGGCCCGCACGATCGGCTCGCGCATGTCTTCGATCGCAGACAGGTCCGGCAGTTTCGACGGGTTATCGACGTAGATCGTTTCACCGGTCTTGAGCAACAGCTCGAAGATTACCGTCGGCGCGGTGGTGATCAGGTCCAGGTCGTATTCGCGCTCCAGGCGCTCCTGGATGATCTCCATGTGCAGCATGCCGAGGAAGCCGCAACGGAAGCCAAAGCCCAGTGCGTCGGAGCTTTCCGGGGTGTACTGCAGGGACGAGTCGTTCAGGGTGAGCTTTTGCAGGGCGTCACGGAAGTCTTCGAAGTCGTCGGAGCTGACCGGGAACAGGCCGGCGTAGACCTGCGGCTGAATGCGCTTGAAACCTGGCAGCACGTCGACGTCCGGCGTGGAGCTCAGGGTCAGGGTATCGCCCACCGGCGCACCGTGAATGTCTTTGATACCGGCGATGATGAAGCCCACTTCACCGGCCTTCAGGTCAGTGGTGGCGGTGTGCTTCGGGTTGAACACACCAACGCTGTCGACCAGGTGGATCTTGCCGGTGGATTTGACGAGGATCTTGTCGCCTTTCTTCACGCGGCCGTGGCGTACGCGCACCAGGGACACAACGCCCAGGTAGTTGTCGAACCAGGAGTCGATGATCAACGCTTGCAGCGGATCTTCGATATTGCCGGTCGGCGCCGGAATGGTGGTCACCAGGCGCTCCAGCACGTCATTGACGCCCAGACCGGTCTTGGCGCTGCAAGTGACCGCGTCGGTGGCATCGATGCCGATGATTTTCTCGATTTCGTCCTTCACGCGCTCAGGCTCGGCCTGGGGCAGGTCGATTTTGTTCAGGACCGGCATGACTTCCAGGCCCTGTTCGATCGCGGTGTAGCAGTTGGCAACCGACTGCGCTTCAACGCCTTGACCTGCGTCGACCACCAGCAGCGCACCTTCACAGGCCGCCAGCGAGCGGCTGACTTCGTAGGTGAAGTCAACGTGGCCGGGGGTGTCAATGAAGTTCAGCTGGTAGGTAATTCCATCCTGGGCTTTGTAGTACAGCGTGACACTGTGCGCCTTGATGGTGATTCCGCGCTCGCGTTCAAGGTCCATGGAGTCCAGAACCTGGGCTTCCATTTCACGCTCGGCCAGGCCGCCGCAGATCTGGATGAAGCGATCGGCCAGCGTCGACTTGCCATGGTCAATGTGGGCGATGATGGAGAAATTGCGGATATGACTCAAATCACTCACGGATCAACACTCAAAAAGGCTGCAGGCATAGCCCGCCGAAAAATAGCCGGGAATTGTACCTGATCCACGGCGCAAGCGTCACGTTCGCAGGTCAGACGGCAGGTACAAAAACGCCCCGGTCTTGCGACAGGGGCGTTTTCAGATGAGACAAAAGACGTAAATCGCCCGCTTTTAGCCGGCCCGACGCAACAGCCATAGCCCCGCCAGGGCGCAGATCCCGGCCGGCACCAGCACCGCGAACAGTGGCGAGAAGCCGAACACCAGGCTCGACGGCCCCAGCAAATCCTGGGCAATACGGAAGGTAAAGCCCACCAGCACGCCGGTAAACACGCGCTGACCGAGGGTTACCGAGCGCAACGGACCGAAGATGAAGGAGATCGCCATCAATACCAGGGCGGCGGTGACCAGCGGCTGCAACACCTTGACCCAAAATGCCAGCCAATAACGGCCGTTGTTCAGGCCCTGATCCGCCAGATAGTGGATATACCCCCACAGACCGGAGATCGACAGCGACTCGGGCGCCATGACCACGGTGCTCAGCAATTGCGGGCTCAACGCCACGTCCCAACGCTCGACCGGGGTGTTGACCACTTCCGTGCTGCGCTCGTGGAACAAGGTGGTGGTCACATCGCTCAACTGCCAGTGATCGGTCTGGAATTCAGCACGTTTGGAGAAGCTGGACGACAACATGTGCCGTTCCTTGTCGAAGTGATAGCGGGTCACGCCGTACAGGATGCCGTTGGGTTGTACCGAGTTGACGTGGATGAACTCGTCGCCCTGACGGTGCCACAGGCCGTGCTTGGCGCTTTGCGCGTCGCCACTGCCCTGGGCCAGCGAACGGTTGGCCTGCGCAGTGCTTTCGGTGGCCGGCGCGACGTACTCGCCGATCAACAGCCCCACCACCATCAGCACCAGCATCGGCTTCATCACCGCCCAGACGATCCGCCCGACCGAAACCCCGGCCGCACGCATGATGGTCAGTTCGCTGTTGCTGGCCAGACTGCCCAGGCCGATCAGGCAACCGATCAACGCGGCCATCGGCAGCATGTCGTACAGACGACGCGGCGCCGTCAGCAAGACGTAACTCAGGACATCGACCAGCGTATAGGTGTCGCTGACATCGCCCATCTCATCGATGAACGCAAACAAGGTCGCCAGACCGAGAATGATCCCCAGTACCGCCAGGATCGCCATGAACACGCTGCTACCGATGTAGCGGTCGAGCTTAACCACGGGCCACCTCCCGCGCGCTGCGACGACTCGCCAGCTTCAGCTGCAAGGGTTCCCAGTAGAGCAGGCCCAGGCCGATGACCAGGAAAATCCCGTGCACCCACCAAAGTCCCAGCGCGGGCGGGATCTTGCCCTTTTCGAGGGCGCCGCGAGCGGCAATCAGGATGGTCAGGTAAGCCATATAAAGAAGAATCGCCGGCAGCAGCTTGAGGAAACGGCCCTGTCGCGGGTTGACCCGCGACAGCGGCACCGCCATCAGGGTCACGATGAACACCAGCAACGGCAGGGACAGGCGCCATTGCAGCTCGGTGCGCGAACGGATGTCGTCACTGCCCAACAGGGACGCGGTGGTCATGGCGTCGCGGTCGGTCACTTCATCGCTGACATCCGGCTTGGGCAGCAGTACGCCGTATTCCTGGTAGTGAATCGCCCGGTAATCGGCCTGCCCCGGGTTACCGTCGTAGCGGTAGCCGTTATCGAGAATCAGGTAGCGGTTGCCGTCGGGGCGGATTTCCTGACGGCCCTTCTCGGCCACCAGCACCGAAATCCCGCGGTCTTTCTGGTCGGAAGAGAGGTTCTTCTGGGAAATGAATACGCCGGCCAGATTGACCCGGTCATCCGACAGTTGCTCGGTGTAGGTCACCCGGGTCCCGTCGCGCAGGGCCTGGAAGCGACCGGGTTCCAGGGTATCGAACTCGGTCAGCGCGTCCTGCTTGTTCAGCAGCAGCTGGAACTGATTGGCCCCTTGCGGCGCCAGGCTCAGGCTCAACCATGCAACCACCAGCGCCACCAGGGCGGCCGGGAACAGGGTCATGCGAAACAGGCGTTGCTGGCTCATGCCGGTGGCCGACAGCACGGTCATTTCGCTTTCGAGATAGAGGCGACCGTAAGACAGCAGGATCCCGAGGAACAGGCCCAGCGGCAGGATCAGCTGCAGAAAGCCCGGCAGGCGAAAGCCCATGATCAGGAACAGCGAGCTCGGATCCAGCTGGCCCGAAGCCGCTTGCGCGAGGTACTTGATGAAGCGTCCGCTCATGATGATGACCAGCAGCACGGCGCTGACGGCGCTCAAGGTCAACAGGACTTCGCGGGATAGATAACGGAAGACGATCAAACCAGACACTCCAGGGTTGTCAGGCTAAGGCGGCCAAACAAGCAAACACTTCAGACAGCCCGCAGGGCAGAGCCGCCGAAAAAAAGATGGCGCATTATCCTGTGATTGAGTGCGCCTGTCACTTCGCAATGCATCGAGACACCTGCCGTAACAGGCCTGTTGACCACCATACAATCGTATGACCAAGGGTTGTCAGGCGCAGGTAGCGAGGTTCAAACTGCGGCCTTCGTCGCCAGACACCGCTGGCGCCTTCTATTTATAAGCAAGCGACGCACACCCGCTGTCGAGCGCTTGCGAGTTGACCATCAATTCAGGGACCTGGACATGGAACTGGTTGTAAAAAGTGTTAACGCGGAAACATTGAAGACCGCCACGCTGGTCGTCGCTGTCGGCGAAGGCCGCAAACTGGGCGCCACAGCCAAACAACTCGACGAACTCAGCGGCGGCGCCATCAGTGCCGTTCTCAAGCGCGGCGACCTGGCCGGCAAGACCGGCCAGAGCCTGCTGCTGCACAGCCTGCCGAACCTCAAGGCCGAACGCGTGCTGCTGGTGGGCGTGGGCAAGGATGAAGAACTGGGCGACCGCCCGTTCCGTAAAATCGTCGCCGGCGTGCTCAACACCCTCAAGGGCCTGGGCGGCAGCGACGCGGTGCTGGCCCTGGACGAAATCGTCGTCAAGGGTCGCGACAGCTACGGCAAGACCCGCCTGCTGGCCGAAACCCTGGTGGACGGCGGCTACCAGTTCGACCAGTTCAAGAGCCAGAAAGCCGAACCTCGCGCCCTGAAGAAAATCACCCTGCTGACCATCAAGGCCGCTCAGGCCGAAGTGCAGCGCGCCGTGACCCACGCCACCGCGATCGCCAACGGCATGGCCTTCACCCGCAACCTGGGCAACCTGCCGCCGAACATCTGCCACCCGACCTTCCTCGGCGAGCAGGCCAAGGACCTGGGCAAAGAGTTCAAGGATCTGAAAGTCGAAGTCCTCGACGAGAAGAAGATCAAGGCGCTGGGCATGGGTTCCTTCTACGCCGTCGGTCAGGGCAGCGCCCAGCCGCCGCGCCTGATCGTCATGCAATACAACGGCGGCAAGAAATCCGAGAAGCCGTACGCGCTAGTCGGCAAGGGCATCACCTTCGACACCGGTGGCATCAGCCTCAAGCCGGGCGCCGGCATGGATGAAATGAAATACGACATGGGCGGCGCCGCCAGCGTATTCGGCACCCTGCGTGCCGTGCTGGAACTCAAGCTGCCGATCAATCTGGTGTGCATCCTGGCCTGCGCCGAGAACATGCCGAGCGGCACCGCTTCGCGTCCGGGCGATATCGTCACCACCATGAGCGGCCAGACCGTGGAAATCCTCAACACCGACGCCGAAGGCCGTCTGGTGCTGTGCGACGCCCTCACCTACTCCGAGCGCTTCAAGCCACAGGCGGTGATCGACATTGCCACCCTGACCGGCGCCTGCGTGGTTGCACTGGGTTCCCATACTTCGGGCCTGCTGGGCAACAACGACGAGCTGATCGGCCAACTGCTGAGCGCCGGCAAGGCCGCCGACGACCGCGCCTGGCAACTGCCGCTGTTCGATGAGTACCAGGAACAGCTGGACAGCCCGTTCGCCGACATCGCCAACATCGGCGGCCCGAAAGCCGGCACCATCACCGCGGCCTGCTTCCTGTCGCGCTTCACCAAGAACCTGAACTGGGCGCACCTGGACATCGCCGGTACCGCCTGGACCAGCGGCGGCAAGGACAAGGGCGCCACCGGCCGTCCGGTTCCGCTGCTGACCCAATACCTGCTGGACCGCGCCAAAGCCTGAAACCGATGACCTGGGGCGGCGTTGCTTTCGGGCAACGCCGCCCTTGGCTCAGGAACCGCAATGACCAAAGTCGACTTCTATATCCTGCCCAGCGCCGATCCTTCGGCACGCCTGGATTTCGCCTGCAAACTCACGGAAAAAGCCTGGCGCATGGGCCACCGTGTCTATCTGCATTGCAGCGACACCGCCCAGCGCGACGATCTGGATGCGCGCCTGTGGGCCTTCAAGGGCGAAAGCTTTGTGCCCCACGGCCCCGCGGAAAGCGAACCGGACGGGCTGATCGTTCTGGGTATTGGCGATGATTGCGGTCAACATCAGGATTTGCTGGTCAACCTGGACCTCAAGATTCCCGCCTTTGCCCAGCGTTTCGCCCGCGTGGCGGAAGTGGTGGTCGAAGATCCGGTGATCCGCCAGGCCGCGCGGGAGAGTTTCCGTTTCTACCGCGAACAGGGCTATCCTCTGCAAGATCACCGTTTACAGCGACTCTGAGCATTCCGATGGACACTCCAAAACCGCTGCAAAAATCCGCGCACCTGCTGGACGACCTCGAATCGATCCGCCAATTGCTCGGCGATGACAACCTGCAACCGCCGCTGCTGACCGACACGGTCGAAGCGGACGATCAGGAACAGATTCCGATGTTGTTCGACGCCGTCAGCGAACCTGAACCGGCCGTCGAACCCGCCCCTCCCAAGCCCGCTGCCGCCGAGCCTGCACCGAGCGCCGACAAAAACGCCGAAGCGCAGCTGTACCTCGACAGCGAACTGCGCGCCGCCGCGCAATTGATCATGCAAGACGTGATCGACGACTTCGCCCCGCACATCGAAACCGAAATCAAACGCCGGCTGAGCGCGCGGCTTGAGCGGTTGTTGAGTCAGTACAACGACTGACCAAGGGGATTTGCGCATGCTCTTTGTAGGAGCAAGGCTTGCCCGCGAAGGCGCCCTTGAGATCGCCTTCGCGGGCAAGCCTCGCTCCTACAGAAAAGCGGTTCGCGGCAATTACAGAGAAACGGTCCGCGGGAATTACGGAACTACGGTCAGGAAAAAAAAGCCCGGGCAAGCGCGACCACGCTTCCCGGACCAAGGTTGCTACATGCTCTTTTGAACCCCGCGATCAGAACCGCGGCTTGACCGCTTTCCAATCCGGCTTGTACTTCTGCATCTGCTTCACGTCATCGCGCTGGCGAATGCCGCAGGTCAGGTACTGATCGTGCAGCTTGCCCAGTTGATCGTGATCCAGCTCCACGCCCAGCCCCGGGGCCCGGGTGATCTTCACGCAGCCATCGACGATCGGCAGCTTGCCGCCCTTGATCACCTCTTCGTCCGGTTCCTGCCACGGGTAGTGGGTGTCGCAGGCGTAATCGAGATTCGGCACCGACGCAGCGACGTGGGCCATGGCCATCAGGCTGATGCCCAGGTGCGAGTTGGAGTGCATCGACACGCCCAAGCCAAAGGTCTCGCACATTTTCGCCAGCGCCTGGGTGTCGCGCAGACCGCCCCAGTAGTGGTGGTCGGCAAGGACGATCTGCACGCTGTTCTGCGCCACGCTGCGGCGGAACTCGTCGAAATCGGTGACCACCATGTTAGTCGCCAGTGGCAGACCGGTACGTTTGTGCAGCTCGGCCATGCCGTCCAGGCCCGGTGTCGGGTCTTCGTAATATTGAAGGTCATCGCCCAGCAGTTCAGCCATGCGAATCGAGGTTTCCATGGACCAGTTGCCGTTCGGATCGATGCGCAGCGGATAGCCCGGGAACGCCTTTTTCAACGCCTTGATGCACGACACTTCATGCTCCGGCGGCAGCGTGCCGGCCTTGAGCTTGATGCTCTTGAAGCCGTACTCCTCGATCATCCGCCGCGCCTGGCCGACGATCTGCTCTTCGTTGAGCGCCTCGCCCCAGTTGTCCGGCTTGTAGGGTGAATTGACGTGCTGCGCATACTTGAAGAACAGATAGGCACTGAACGGAATCTCATCGCGAATCGCCCCGCCCAGCAGATCCACCAGCGGCACGTTCAACGAGCGCGCCTGCAAATCCAGGAACGCCACTTCGAACGCCGAATAGGCGTTGCTTACTGCTTTACTGGCATGGGACCCGGGCGCCAGTTCCGCCCCGGCAATGCTCGCCGGTTTGTTCGCCGCTACGGTGGCCTGAACGATAGCGCGCAGCTGGTTGAGGTTGAACGGATCCAGGCCGATCAGCTGGCTTTGCAACTGCTGCTGGATCGCCAGCGCCGGAGCGTCGCCGTAACTTTCACCCAGGCCGATGTAGCCGTTGTCGCTCTCGATTTCGATGATCGAGCGCAGCGCGAAGGGTTCATGAATGCCGCTGGCGTTGAGCAAAGGCGGATCACGGAAGGCGATTGGGGTGACGGTGACTCGGGTGATTTTCAAGAGGCTGCTCCCGTTGGATCAGATTTCAGGGCTTGATGACTGAGGGGCTTTTTTTCCACACCGCTCACTGCGGTGCCGGCTGGCGAGGTGCGGGCGAAGAAGATCACGATGGCTGCCAGCAACGAGGTCGCCGCCAGGCCATACAGGCCGCCCTCGATGGAACCGGTGGTTTGTTCCAGGAAACCGAAGGTGGTCGGCGCAACGAAGCCGCCGAGGTTGCCGATGGAGTTGATCAGGGCGATCACCGCCGCCGCGATCCGCGCATCCAGATAGCCTTGCGGGATCGGCCAGAACAGCGCCGAGGCTGCCTTGAAGCCGATGGCCGCGAAACAGATGGCGACGAAGGCGAACACCGGGCCACCGGTGGTGGACATGAACATGCCGAACGATGCGATCACCAGAGTCACCGCCACCCACGCCTGCTGGTACTTCCATTTGCTGGCCATGGCGGCGAAGCCGTACATCGCGACGATGGAGATGATCCACGGGATCGAGTTGAACAGGCCGACCTGGAAGTCGCCGAGGTTGCCCATCTTCTTGATCATGCTTGGCAGCCAGAAAGTGGCGCCGTAGATGGTCAGGGCGATGGAGAAGTAGATGAAGCAGAACAGCGCGATCTGCCGGTCGGCCAGCAACTTGAACACCGATGGTTTGACCGTACGGCTGGCGTCGCGGGCCTGTTGCTCCAGCTCAATGGCCGTGGTCAGCGCAGTCTTCTCTTCCTCGCTGAGCCATTTCGCCTCACGCGGATGGGATTGCAGCCAGAACCAGACGAACCCGCAGAGCACGATGGAGGCGAAACCTTCGATCAGGAACATCCACTGCCAGCCGTGCAGGCTCAGGCCGCTGATGTGCAGCAGCGCACCGGACACGGGGCCGGAGATCACCGAGGCAATGGCTGAACCACTGAGGAAAATCGCCATGGCCTTGCCGCGATCCGCCGCCGGCAGCCACTGGGTGAAGTAATAGATGATGCCGGGAAAGAAACCCGCTTCGGCGGCGCCGAGGATAAAGCGCAGGACATAGAAGCTGGTTTCGCCTTGTACGAAGGCCATTGCCATCGCGGCAGCGCCCCAGGTGAACATGATGCGGGTCAGCCAGGCGCGGGCACCGTAGCGTTGCAGCAGCATGTTGGAGGGCACTTCGAAGATCGCGTAACCGACGAAGAACAGGCCGGCACCCAGGCCATAGGCGGCAGCCCCGATGCCCAGGTCGGTTTCCAAGTGGCTGCGCACGAAACCGATGTTGACCCGGTCGATGTAGTTGACGATGAACATGATCACGAACAGCGGCAGCACATGGCGCTTGACCTTGGCAGCAGCGCGGGCCAGCGCGTTCGGGTCGGGTGGACTCTGGAGGGTTTTCAAGGGGCGACTCCCGATCATTGTTTTTTTAGGGATTGCTTCGATCTGGGACGATGATGGACGCGTGCATTGATCCCGTCTAATCTAACTTGGCATTCGATTGATACCCGGATTAGATCAATGTTCGAGCTGACTCAACTACGCTGCTTCACCACCGTCGCCACGGAACTCAACTTCCGACGCGCCGCCGAACGCCTGAACATGACCCAGCCGCCGCTCAGCCGGCAGATTCAGTTGCTGGAGCATCACCTGGGGGTCGAGCTGTTTACCCGCAGCACCCGCAGCGTTGCGTTGACCGCCGCTGGCCGTGCCTTTTTCGTCGAAGCGCAGAACCTGCTGGAGCGCGCCCAGCAAGCAGCGGTGACCGCGCGGCGGTTTGCCGAGGGCGACATCGGCTCGGTCAATATCAGCTTCGTCGGCAGCGCGGTTTACGAGTTTTTGCCCAAGGTCATCGCCGAGGCGCGGCTGACCCAGCCCCACGTAAAAATCGATCTGACGGAAATGAACACCTACCAGCAACACGAAGCCCTGCGCGCCCGCCGCGTCGACCTGGGCATCGCTCGTGCGCCGTTGCTGGAGCCCGGTTACTCCACCGAATGCCTGGTGCGCGAGCCGTTCGTGCTGGCCGTGCCCAGCAGCCATCGGCTGGCCACGGCGGCCACGGTGTCGGTCCAGGACCTCGACGCCCAGCCCTTCCTGATGTACTCCCACGTCGCCTACCCGCCATTCAACGAACTGCTGACCGGCACCCTGCGCTCGGCCCGCGTCGCCCCCGACTACGTGCAATGGCTCGGCTCCTCCCTGACCATCCTTGCCCTGGTCAACGCCGCCATGGGCCTGGCCCTGGTCCCCCGCTGCGCGACCAGCGTGGTGTTCAAGAACGTAGTGTTTCGCGATATCGATCTGGGTGAAGGGGTGCAGAGCGAGCTGCACCTGATCTGGCGGGAGAACAACGACAACCCGGCGTTTGCGATGTTGCTGGAGGGGATTCGGCGGGCGGTGCGCGAAGGTTGGGGAATCTCAGCCTGAAGTTGTTCCCTGCGGTGGTGCACCCACTCTGAAATCCGCAATAAAAAAGTGCACCCACAAACCCTCCCTTCCCCCTCAACCCCCATCAAACCGCCCTTCCCCCATCCTGGCCCGCCCTTTGCAATTGCCCTGAAACGCAGTCAACGCAGATTGCACCTATACGACAAAGGCGCCGTGTAGCCCCCGTTTCGACGGAGGGCCGCATGGCGCCTTTTGCATTGGTGGTTGAGGGACGAACATGGCAGACAGAACCGTACGCAGCGTATGCCCCTATTGTGGCGTGGGGTGCGGCATCGTCATGCAGGTCGAGGGCAACCGGGTGGTCAAGGTGGTGGGCGACAAGAGCCACCCGACCAACTTCGGGCGCCTGTGCACAAAAGGCACCACCAGCGGTCAGGCGATTGCCGAGTCCGGCCGGATGGAAAACGCCTACCTGCGCCACGCCCGTGACCATGACCCGGTGCGGGTCGCCATGGACCAGGCCATCCGCGAAACCGCCAGCCGGCTGCGCGGCATTCTCGATGCCCACGGGCCCGATGCCCTGGCGTTCTACGTTTCCGGGCAGATGTCGCTGGAGGCGCAGTACCTGATCAACAAACTGGCCAAGGGGTTCGTGCGCACCAACAACGTCGAATCCAACTCGCGCCTGTGCATGGCCAGCGCCGGCAGCGGCTACAAACTGTCGCTGGGCTCCGACGGGCCGCCGGGTTCCTACCAGGATTTCGACAAGGCCGATCTGTTCTTCGTGACCGGCGCCAACATGGCCGACTGTCACCCGATCCTGTTCCTGCGCATGATGGACCGGGTCAAGGCCGGCGCCCGGCTGATCGTGGTCGACCCACGGCGCAGCGCCACCGCCGACAAGGCCGGGCTGTTCCTGCAAATCAAGCCCGGCACCGACCTGGCGCTGCTCAACGGCCTGCTGCACTTGCTGCTGAAGAACGGCCACACCAATCCGAACTTCATCGCCGCCTTCACTGAAGGCTGGGACGCGATGCCCGAGTTTCTCGACGACTATTCCCCGGATAAGGTCGCGCAGATCACCGGCCTTGCCGAAGCCGACATTCGCCAGGCGGCACAATGGATCGGCGAGGCCGCCGAGTGGATGAGCTGCTGGACCATGGGCCTGAACCAGAGCACCCACGGCACCTGGAACACCAACGCCCTGTGCAACCTGCACCTGGCCACCGGCGCGATCTGCCGCCCCGGCAGCGGGCCGTTTTCCCTGACCGGCCAACCCAATGCCATGGGCGGCCGGGAGATGGGCTACATGGGCCCGGGCCTGCCCGGCCAGCGTTCGGTGCTGGTCGAGGCCGATCGTGTATTCATCGAAGACCTGTGGAACATCCCCCACGACAGCCTGCCGCGCACCGTCGGCGGCGGCACCGTGGACATGTTCGAGCAAATGGCCGAGGGCCGGATCAAGGCCTGCTGGATCATCTGCACCAATCCGGTCGCCTCGGTGCCCAACCGCCGCAAAGTCATCGAAGGCCTGCAGGCCGCCGAACTGGTCATCACCCAGGACGCTTTCCTCGACACCGAGACCAACCGCTACGCCGACATCCTGTTGCCCGGCGCCCTGTGGGCCGAAGCTGAAGGCGTGATGATCAACGCCGAGCGCAACCTGACGCTGATGCAGCAAGCCGTCACCCCGCCCGGCGAAGCGCTGGCCGACTGGCAGATCATCGCCCGGGTGGCCTGCGAAATGGGCTTTGCCGACGCCTTCAGCTACAACGATGCCAGCGAAGTGTTCGAAGAGATCAAGCGCGCCTGGAACCCCAAGACAGGTTACGACATTCGCGGCGCCAGCCATGTGCGCCTGCGGGAAACACCGCTGCAATGGCCCTGCGCGGCAAACGATGGCGATGACCGCAATCCGATTCGCTACATCAACGACGGTGTCAGCCAGACGCTGAGGATCGACACCGAGGGGCGCAAGCCGGCCATCGTCTTTCCCACCGAAACCGGCAAGGCCAGCTTCCTCGCCCGTCCGCACCTGCCGCCGGCGGAAATGCCCGACGAGCACTACCCTTTCGTGCTCAACACCGGGCGCTTGCAGCATCAGTGGCACACCCTGACCAAGACCGGCAAGGTCGCGACCCTGAACAAGCTCAACCCTGGCCCGTTCGTGGAGATCCATCCGGACGATGCCGCCAGCTTCGGCATTCGCGACAAGGATCACGTCGAAATACGCTCGGTACGAGGCCGCGCCGTGCTGCCGGCGGTGGTGACCGACCGGGTGCGTCCGGGCAACTGTTTTGCGCCCTTCCACTGGAACGATGTGTTCGGGGAAAACCTGGCGATCAACGCCGTGACCCACGACGCGGTCGACCCGATTTCCCTGCAGCCCGAATTCAAGTTCTGCGCCGTCGCCCTGCAACGGGTCGAGCTGATCGAGCATCAGTTCCTCGACGTGCCGGCGCCTAAAGCCGAACCCCTTCCTGTTTGCTCTTTGCCTGAGGAACTCGCCATGTCGTCCATCGAGGCGTTTGCCGATATCGTCGGCATCAGTCACCTGCCCTCTCCTTCGCTGAATGACCACGAGCGGCTGTACCTGGCCGGCTTCGTCAGCGGCCTGCAATCCTCGGCGAGTCGGCAGGCCAGCGGCGTGCCTGTGTTGCCGCTCAATGCGCCCATGGCCACCGACACCCGGTTGTGGCTGGACGGTGTGCTGGGCGGTCTGTTCAGTCGGAGCGAGGCCAGTCCGGTTTTGAGCGAAAGCTGCGCAGTTCCTGTCAGCGCAACCGCCGTCACCCTGTTGTGGGCCTCGCAAACCGGCAATGCCGAAGCGCTGGCCGAGGGGTTTGCGGGGCGTTTGCGTGAGGCTGGCATCGCTGTGGAGCTGTGTGCGATGGCGGATTTCGTGCCGGAAAAACTGAGCAGCATCCAGACTCTGGCGGTGATCAGCAGCACCTTTGGCGACGGCGATGCGCCGGACAATGGCGAAGGTTTCTGGCATGCCCTGAGCCGCTCCGAAACGCGCCTGGAATTCCTACGCTTTGCGGTATTGGCCTTGGGCGATCCGAACTACGACCAGTTCTGCCAGCACGGCAAAAAGCTCGATGAGCGCCTGCATGAACTGGGCGCCACGCGGTTGCTGGAACGGGTCGATTGCGACACCGAATTCCAGGACCGGGCGGATCAATGGCTGGCCGATCTGCAAAAAGCGCTGCTGCCGCAGACAACCGTGACGGTCGCCAGCCCCGCTGACGCGCCGAGCAAGGCCAAACCCTTCGCCTCCCGCCTGCTGACCAACCTGCACTTGAACCAGCAGAGCAGCAACAAGGAAACCCGCATGTTTGCCCTGGATCTGGCGGATTCCGGATTGCAGTACGAAGCCGGCGATGCCTTGGGCGTGGTGCCGCGCAACTGTGCGGAACTGGTGGGTGAAATGCTGCAGCTGACCGGTTTGGGCGCGGATACTTTGGTCAAGGTCGACAAGGTCGGTGAACTGCCTTTGCATCAGGCCCTGACCGAGCACTTCGAAATCGCTCGGCCGAGCAGCGAAACCCTGGCCTTTATCGCCGAACGCAGCCGCAATCCGGAGCTGAAGCAGCTGCTGGGCAGCGAGCGCAAGGCGCAATTGAAGGACTGGCTGTGGGGTCGGCAACTGGCGGATGTGTTGCAGGAGTTCCCGGTCGATTGCTCGGCCAGCGAACTGCTGGGCACCCTCAAACGCCTGCAACCGCGGCTGTATTCCATCGCCTCCAGCCCCAAGGCGCACCCGCAACAAGTGCACCTCACCGTGGCGGCGGTACGTTATGGAAAACGCAAAGGCGTGTCCTCGACCTTCCTCGCCGACCGCGCGGAAAACGCCGACGTGCCGGTGTTCGTGCAGCCATCCAAGCACTTTCGCACGCCGGCCGACGGCAATGTGCCCATGATCATGATCGGCCCAGGCACCGGCGTTGCGCCGTTTCGCGGCTTCCTGCAGGAGCGTCGCGCTCGGGGTGATCAGGGCAAGAACTGGCTGTTCTTCGGCGAACAACACGCCGCCAGCGATTTCTACTACCGCGACGAACTGCTGGACCTGCAACGCGACGGCCTGCTGACCGAACTGAGCCTGGCCTTTTCCCGCGACCAGGCGCAGAAAATCTACGTCCAGGACCGCATCATCGAACAAGGCGCCGAACTGTGGCGCTGGCTACAGCAAGGCGCGCAACTCTACATCTGCGGCGACGCCACCCACATGGCCAAAGACGTCGACCAGGCCCTGCGCCGAGTGGCCCAGGACCATGGCGGGTTGTGCACGGAAGGCGCCGCGGATTACTGGCGGCAGTTGAGCGAGCAGAAGCGGTATCTGCGGGATGTCTACTGACACCTGAACCTGTGGGAGCTTGCTCGCGATGCAAGCCCGGACACCGCGGGGCATCAGGCAGCCTGCGTCATCGTTGCCCTCCATCGCGAGCAGGCTCGCTCCCACAGAATGTTGGCCTCTACTTGAAGCAGAACTCATAGAGACAGGTCTGGAACCCATACTTGAGGTCGAACTTGCCATCGAGCACGTTGTTCTCCTTCGCGTACTGGTCCCACGCGACCAGCATTTCCTTCATCTTTACCGGCTCGGTGCGGGACAGGTCGCGGCTTTCGGTGGGGTCGTTCTTGAGGTTGTACAACTGCCAGTCGGCGTTGCCGTAAGGAGGATTGACGAAGGTGATTTTCCAATCGCCCTTGCGCAGTGCCTTGCGCCCGAACAACTCCCAGCCGATCTGACGCTGGGCCATCGCCTGACCTTCCAGCAACGGCCGCATGCTCTTGCCGCTGATGGTCTGCACCGGGCGGCCATGAAAGGTCTTGCCCAGTGCAGGCACACCAGCCAGGTCCAGCAAGGTCGGCATCAGGTCCATCACATGAACCACGTCGCTATTGAGGGTGCCTTGCAGGTGGGCCTTCTTCAGCATTTTCGCGCTGATGATCGCCGGCGCACGAATGCCGCCCTCGTTGGTGAAGCCTTTGAAGAACGGGTACGGGGTAGAGCTCACCTGGGCCCACTGTGCGCCATAGTCGGCATAGGAGCCTTTGTGACCGAGGTTCTTCAAGCTGTTATCGAAATCGCTGGCGAGCCATTCCTTGTTTCCAGGCAGGTCGATCGGGCTATTGCCATCGGCACCGTTGTCGGAGATGAAGACAATGAAGGTGTTGTCCAGCTTTCCGGTCTTCTCCAGGTACTGCAGCAGACGACCGATGTGGTAGTCCATGTTAGACACCATCGCCGCATAGATTTCCATGTTGCGTGATTCACGCTGGCGCTGCGCATCGCTCAACTGGTCCCAGTTCGGAAGACCCTTGGCCATTGGCGTGTTGGGGGTGGTATCGGTCGCGACGATACCGAGCTGCTTCTGACGTTCCAGACGCGCCTGACGGATCGGCTCATAGCCTGCGTCGTAACGCCCCTTGTATTTATCCAGCCAGTCATCCGGTGCATGCAATGGCCAATGAGGTGCGGTGTAGGACAGGACTGCCATGAAGGGCTTGCCATCGGCTTTGTCGGCGTCGATGTAATCAATCAACCTATCGGTGTAGAACTCGCTGGAGTAGAAGCCCTTGGGCACTTCCACCTGTTTACCGTCTTCGCGATAAATCGCTTTAGGGTCTTTGGCGATGATCGCATGCTGGTCATCAAAGTGACTGGCGCCGCCCTGCACCAGAATGAAGGAACGGTCAAAACCACGGGCCTTCGGGCTGGTTTCTTCGGTGCGACCCAAGTGCCACTTACCGGTGGTGTAGGTGTTGTAACCCGCGTCCTGCAGCACCTGCCCGACCGTGACCATGCGCTCGTTCAAGTACCCCTCATAACCAGGCTTGCCTTGCTGGAACGGCTGAAGCAGCTCGCCCATGTTACCCAAACCAGCGACATGGCTGTCGGCACCCGAGAGCATCATCGCCCGGGTCGGCGAACAGGTGGGCGCCGTATGGAAGTTGCTCAGGCGTACACCCTCCTGGGCAAGCGAGTCGATATTCGGGGTGCTGATTTCACCACCGAAACTGCCCAGGTCGCTGTAGCCAAGGTCATCAGCGACGATGATCAGGAAGTTCGGGCGCTCATCCGCGGCCATCGCTGTCTGGCTGCACACGGCAACCATCAAGGCAAGTAAGAGATTGGTCATCCGGCTCATTGGGTGGTTTTCTCCGTTGTTATTATTGGCTGAGCCGGCAGTATGCAAAGGCCCGGGCGCGAGCCGATAACGCGGTTGCGCAAGCGCTTATTCACCAGCGCCGTTATTTACCCGCACAGCTGGGGAAGCGGTTGATCGTGATTCATCATGGGCTGCATTCGGGAGGTGCTGACTTGGCCGGACGCATGGTAGTAGCCGTTCCTGAACCTGCAGTACAAGATATCGAGCTGGCACACTTGCGCCTGCCTGGACACATTGGCAGGCCACCCAACCGATCACCCCGGACAAAACAAGAAAAAAGGTTACGGTGATGAACACGACCACTATCGGCGGCCTCTCCCCTCCCAAAAACATTCTTTTTGCAGCGGAGCCAGTACTGCGCTCGCGCAATATCGAAGACGCCGAGGCGTTGCTCAACAACCATCTGGAAGAACGCCGGATAAGCCTCGGCGGACAGGGAACCCTGGACATCAACTTCACCCTGCAGTCCTTGCCGCAGATGAAGTTGTTCGGCGCGCAGTGGGGCCGCGAAGTGCGCGTGAGCTCAAGTCCCTTGAACAGCTGGCACGGGATTCTGCCCCTGCAAGGAACGATCAGCAGTCGTCCCGATGGCCTGCAAGCGAATGCGGGTGAGTTGCTGGTATTCAGCCCCGGGCATGAGGTGGATGTCACGTGGCATGAGGGCGTCAAGGCGATCGTCATTGCGCTGGATGCCGGATTGCTGCTCGATCACTTGGAACGCCACCATCAGACCCACGCGCTTCAGTGCCCGACCGGGACACTGTTGTTCGACAGAGATCACCGCGCCTTGCAGAGCCTGGGCAGCCTGCTGCGTCTGGTAGACAGCGAAACCGGCAACGCCTCGGGTTTGCTGGCAAACCCCACCAGCCAGTCCCATGTGCAACACCTGTTTTGCGAGAACCTGCTGCAATTGATCCCCAGCTTGCATGCCGAGCCGCAACGTCGCCTGTTGCCGGGCACGGTGAAACGGGTGATCGATTACATCCATGCCCATCTCGACCAGCCGCTGGACATCGCGCAATTGGTCAGCATCAGCGGGACGAGTCGGCGCAGCCTGGAACAGGCGTTTCGCAAGGGCCTGGGGACCAGCCCGCAGCGCTACATCCAGAGCTGCCGGCTGCTGGCGATACGCAAGGTGTTGCAGAAGCAACAACCCGGAGATCTGCAGCTATCGGCCTTGGCATTTCACTGGGGCTTTGCCCAACCCAGCCACTTCACCGCCGCCTACAAGCAGGCTTTCGGTGAGTTGCCATCGCAAACGCTGGCCAGGCCGCTATGACATTTTCATCGACGGCTTCATGACAACAGGTCGCTCCACTCGGAGCGACCGCCATCCCGATCTACCAGAACTTCCAGGTGTAAGTGGTCATCACCCGGTTTTCGTCATAGTCGTTGCCATGCTTGAACTGGGCATTGATGTTGCGCCACTCCATTCCCACGCCCTTCAATGGCCCACTCTGAATCACATACGCCAGGAACAGATCGCGCTCGCTTTCAGCGCTGTCGCTCAGATCACCGCCGCGATCAATGCCCGTGCCGCGTATGTAACGGGTGGTCAGGGTCAGTCCGGGCATCCCCATGGCCGCGAAGTCGTAGTCGTAACGCGCCTGCCAGGAACTTTCGTTGGGCTTGATGAAGGCCACGGCCGACCAGTTCACCAGATAAGGTTGCGGCGCGAAGCCATTCAGGGTCGGGAAGGTGCTGTCACCCAGCATGCGTTGATAACCCACGCCAAAACCATGCCCGCCCTTTTTCAAGGTGGTCATGACACCGTAGGAACGGTTGTCGATGTTGCCGTACAGCGCGTCCCCCGCTTCCTTGTTGTTGAAGTAGCGCAGATCGGTCTTCAGGCGGTAGCCGCCGCCCAGGTCCGAATTGAGTGTCAGGCCCAGGTAATGCTGCCGGTAAATATCCTCCAGTTGCCCGTAGAAGTAGCTGGCCGAAAGGTTGGGACCGAAGGCGTAGGTGGCGCCGGCGAAGTCCAGGCCATCGCTGGGGTAGCGCGGCCCGCCGGGTCTGGTAAACAGGTACATTTTTTCGCTGTTGGAGGATTCGCGGGTGCTGATCTCGGTGAAGCGCCCGCCAGTCAGGGTCAGGTCGTCTATCTCGTTGGACTTGATCACGGCACCGTGGAAGGTGGTCACCAACTGCCGGGAATCGTCCTGAAAGGCGACCGGCAGCGTCGGTCGATGTTCACCGATTTTCAGCTCGGTCTTCGACCAGCGAACTTGGGCGGTCAGCGCCGCCCGCCCGTATTCCGTGGCCTGCTCCTGCTTGCTTTGGCTGTAGGGCAAGACGCTGTCCGGGCCACGACCGCCGCCACCGTCAAGGCGATAGGCGTATTGCGCGGCCGCATCGAGACCGAATTCCAACGGCCCCTGGGTATAACCGGAGGTAAAGCGCAGATCGAAACCCTGGCTCCAACTGCCATCACGCGAGGTTCTCGGGTTATCGCCCTTGAAGTCGCGGTCGACATAGAAGTTGCGCAACCCAAGATTCAACTGGCTGTCTTCGACAAAGTCGGCTTGCGCAGCCAACGGCATCATCACCCCGATCAGCCCCATGGCCTTCAGGTGTTTCGCAGCACAATACGCAGGACGCGGCACAGCGGTGTACATCGGGTTCATGGCTACCTCTACACATTTTTATTTTTGTTGTAGAGGTTCAGTATCCGCAGCCCGCACGCAGGCCGTTATCGTCTGCGCGTGGTGACTAGCGGCGCAGCGCAGGTATTACCAGCCGGAGGGCGTTAACTGCCCTTGAGTCGATAACTGACTTGCGCGCGACTCATGCCGAGCATCTGCGCGGCCGCCGTGATGTTGCCACCGGAGCGTTCCATGGCCAGGCGCACCAGGTGCAGTTCGATGTCTGCCAGGGATGTGTTCAGCACTTGCTGGCTCCCGGAAAGGAAGGCCTGCAAGCTTTCCAGCATCGGCTCGCGAATGGCTTTTGCGCCACGGCTCTCCTCCATCGAGCAAGCGGGTGCCCGCACCTTGTCGGCCACCTCATCACGTCGCTCGACAGCCGACAGGCGCCCCTCAGGAGTCAGGCCGATCGCGGTGTCCATCAATGGCGCGCCGACTTCGGCCAGATGCACGATGTCGATGACCTCGCCATCACCGGCACTGATCACGCCGCGCTCGATCAGGTTTTGCAGTTCACGAATATTGCCGGGAAACCGATACGTGAGCAGCGCGTTAACCAGCCTCGTACTGAAGCCCGCCAACCGACGTCCGTGACGCTGGCTGAAATGGCGCAGAAAGTAGCTCATCAGCAACGGGATATCTTCGCGACGCTCGCGCAACGGCGGCAGATGAATAGGGAACACATTGAGTCGGTAGAACAGGTCTTCACGGAAGCGCCCCGCCTCGACTTCACGACGCAGATCCAGGTTGGTCGCGGCGATGACCCTTACATCCACCCGAATCGGCACGGTGCCGCCGACGCGCTCGATTTCGCCTTCCTGCAACGCGCGCAGAATCTTGCTCTGGGCACTGAGGCTCAAGGTCGCAATTTCGTCGAGGAACAACGTCCCGCCATGGGCGCGCTCGAAACGACCGGGACGCGAACGATCGGCCCCGGTAAAGGCGCCGCGCTCGACCCCGAACAGTTCGGCCTCCACGAGGTTCTCCGGCAAGGTCGCGCAGTTGAGTGCCACAAGCGGCAAATGCTGCCGGGAACTGGCCTGGTGCAGCGAGCGGGCGAATAGCTCCTTGCCGACACCCGATTCCCCGGTCAACAACACCGTCGCCTGGGTGGGCGCGACCCGTTGCAGTAATTGCGTGGCCACCACGAACGCCGCCGAAATGCCCACCAGCGGTTTGCTGTCGTCGGGCTCTTCAAGCTCGGCAACACGGGTCTCGGTACCCGAGGCATAGGTGCTGCGACTGAGGAAGTCACCGGGATCCAGATAAGCCAGGTCGACATCGATGTCGTCCCACTGATCGGCCGGTTTGCCAACGATGCGGCAGGCCGGATGGCCCATCGATCGGCACTCAAGCTCACGAAACACGACCAGCCTCCCCAGCAGGGACGAGGCGTAACCGCTGGCGTAACCGATTTCCATCCAGCAGGCCGGCTCGCCGCCCAGCCCATAGGCGGCAATGTGTTCGTCGTCTTCCAGTGAGTTGTGCCAGAGGAATTCGGAATAGAAATCACCGACGCCGGAATCGATCTCGAAGCGCACCACCTCGACATTGACCATGCCTTCGAGCATGTGCAGCCGCGGTCCGGCGCTATACAGGCTGGCGTCATCACCGTCTGGCCACTGTTCGCTGACTTGCGCGGCGTCACGGGCACCGGCCTGCCAGCCAATGCGCGTGAGCAGGCCACGTGCCTTGTCGAACCCCAATGCCTCGATCAGCTCGCGGCGGATAGCCCCGAACGCAGAGCCTTGCATCAGCATCATGCGCTGGCCGCACAGCCAGATGCTGCCGTCCTGCGGAGCGAACGCCACGGTCTGTGCCAGTTGCTCGGCCGAGGGCAGGCCGCTGGTTCCGAACTGACTGGCGCGGTCGACGATCAGGCGCTTGTGCCGGCCAAGCATCTGCTTGAGGAAGTCTTCGTCGGCGGGACGGCCGGTCTTGGTAGACGGAGTTCGAGTCATGGAAAGTCAACGCGAGGCAGTCAGGTGGCCGATGAGTATGCCCCGCCGCCCTGTGGGGTCAATCCACCGAGTATCGCTGCGGCCGGTTATATGTCCGATAACCGCACAAGTTCTGCTTCCCTTCAAATGGAGTGTCGAGCTTTCAACAAGCGGCGAATTCTCTGCATAAATTTCTGCAAAACGGCCTTCCAGTCAGCGCCCACGGCACGCCTCGCGCAAACCCAAACAAACGTATCCAACTGTTTTAAAAGGAAATTAATCCGATAAATCGACATGGTACGATAAGTGTTAACGGGCACCTGCGCACTTTAATAAAAAGAGAGGTGACCTCGACATGACAACTCCACACGCCATTCGCCCTGCCTATCAGAGCCTTGAAATGCAGCCACTCGCCGGTCAATGGCGAGCCGGCAGTGCCGATCGGCCGCTTGATGTGTTTGACCCCTTTACCCAGACGCGTTTGCTGCAAATCACCCTGGCCAATCGCGAAGACCTTGACGCCGCCTACCGCAAGGCACGCGAAACTCAAGAAGTTTGGGCAACCAAAGGACCGGCCGAACGTGGCCAGGTGCTGCTTAACGCGGTGAAAATCTTCGACGAACGCCGTGAAGAAATCATCGACTGGATCATCCGCGAGTCCGGCAGCACGCGCATCAAGGCGCAGATCGAATGGGGCGCCGCCCGCGCCATTACCCTGGAGTCCGCCAGCCTGCCTGGCCGTGTTCATGGGCGCATTCTTGCCTCCAATATCCCTGGCAAGGAAAGCCGCGTGTATCGCAAGCCTTTGGGCGTCATCGGTGTGATCAGCCCGTGGAACTTCCCGTTCCACCTGACCGCCCGCTCACTGGCACCGGCCTTGGCGCTGGGCAATGCCGTGGTAGTCAAGCCGGCCAGCGACACCCCGGTCACCGGCGGCCTTTTGCTGGCGCGAATTTTCGAGGAAGCCGGGTTGCCGGCCGGCGTGCTCAGCGTGGTGGTCGGTTCCGGCGCG
The DNA here is from genome assembly GCF_054070595.1 of Pseudomonas sp. SDO55104_S430. Taxonomy (NCBI): domain Bacteria; kingdom Pseudomonadati; phylum Pseudomonadota; class Gammaproteobacteria; order Pseudomonadales; family Pseudomonadaceae; genus Pseudomonas; species Pseudomonas sp. SDO55104_S430. The sequence goes on from NZ_JBSVXG010000012.1 coordinate 26,984, forward strand.
GAAATCGGCGACGCCTTCGTCGAGCACCCGGTGCCGGCGTTCATTTCCTTCACCGGTTCGACTCAGGTCGGACGCAACATCGGCCGTATCGCCAGCAGCGGTGAATACCTCAAGCACGTGGCCCTGGAGCTGGGTGGCAATAGTCCGTTCGTGGTCCTGGCCGATGCCGATGTCGAGCAGGCCGTCAGTGCCGCCGTGGTGGGCAAGTTCCTCCACCAGGGGCAAATCTGCATGGCGATCAACCGCATCATCGTCGAAGCGCCGCTGCTGGAAACGTTCACCCGGCGATTCGTCGAACGCGTCAAGGCACTGCCCTGTGGCGACCCGAACAAAGCGGACACCGTGGTGGGTCCGGTGATCAACCAAAAGCAACTGGCCGGACTTCAGGAGAAGATCGCCACCGCCCAGGCCGAAGGCGCAACGCTGTTGGTTGGCGGGCAAGCCCAAGGCAACGTTCTGCCGCCGCATGTGTTCGGCCACGTCACCGCCGACATGGACATCGCCCGGGAAGAAATCTTCGGTCCGCTGGTGGGCATTCAGTGCGCCCGTGACGCCGAGCATGCCCTCGAACTGGCCAACAGCAGTGAATACGGACTCTCAAGCGCGGTGTTCACCTCCAGCCTGGAGCGTGGCGTGCAGTTCGCCCAACGCATCCACGCTGGCATGACCCACGTCAACGATATCCCGGTCAATGACGAACCCAACGCACCCTTCGGTGGTGAAAAGAACTCGGGGCTGGGTCGCTTCAACGGTGACTGGGCGATCGACGAATTCACCACCGACCACTGGATCACCTTGCAGCACGCGCCAAGAGCGTATCCGTTCTGAGCAAGGCCCATGAACCCACATTCCAATAAGAAAACGGAGTACGAAATGTCTTCACTCCTCAACCGCCCAGTGCTGAATCGGACCCTGTCCGCCTGCCTTGCCCTGCCCTTTTTCGTGCTGGCGGGTACTGCGGCTGCCGATGGCGTCTGGAAAGGCGGAGAAAACGTCTATGCCAAGGTGTGCGGTCACTGCCACGAAAAACAGGTCGGACCGCAAATCACCGGGCGCCAGCTGCCAGCACCGTACATCACCGCAATCGTGCGCAACGGTTTTCGGGCGATGCCGGCGTTCCCTGCCTCGTTCATCGACGATGACTCGCTGCAACAGGTCGCCGAGTACATTTCCAAAACGCCGGCCCCGGCGACCAAGCCTTGAGGAGCCAGCCATGAACATCGAACGTCGCACGGTACTGAAGGGACTGGCCTTGAGCAGCCTGGCCGGTGTCGCCATGAGCAGCTCCGGCCTGAGCATGGCCAATAGCGTCTTGGGCGCTCGGACGGGGTTGGCATTGCCGACCCTGGTGCTGGTCAACAATGAGGTGGCCGAGTCGGTCTTTCTTCAGGGCGTCACCGCGAGTCCGGCAGGCAAGCAGGTGAAGGTGCAACGCACCGACCTCGGGCTGGACTTCATTCAGGGTTTCGACAAACGCCTGCGCAGCGGCCAGCCACAACGCATCATCGGTCTGGTCGACGATGCCAGTGCCGCACTGATCGTTGATCTGGCCCGCAGCGCTGGCGCGCGCGTGCAGTGGCTGGGCCAGCATCACGCTACAACCGGCACGTCAAAACACCGTTTGCTCAGTGCCGAAGCCGCAAGCGGCTGCGCCCCCAGACTGGGCCTGAGCCTGAATGCATGTGGCACTGGCTTCAGCCTGACCGAACACCGTCTGCATGGCCTGCAACCTCCATTGCAAGTGTCCGCGGCTGCCCGCAACAACGTTGGCTCAGACCAATGGGCAGCCACCCTGGGCTACACCCTCGCAACCCTGGGTTCCACCCATGAAGGGCAGCCTCCCCTGATCACCCGCCAACCCTCGCCGCTGACCGGTAATTTCGTTTCGTTTTCGATCCAGGCATGAAGGAGCTCACCCAATGACTGAAACCAACAAAACCCTGCTCCCGCGCGGCGTCGACAGCGCAAACTTCGATCGGGCAATCGCCAGCTTTCGCCAACTGTTGGGCGATGAAAACGTCCTGGTCAAGGACGATCAACTGATCTCCTACGCCAAGATCATGATGGCCGTGGACAATACCGAGCACACGCCATCCGCCGCCGTGACCGCCACCACCGTCGAACAGGTGCAAGGCGTGGTGAAAATCTGCAATGAACACAAGATCCCGGTGTGGACCATCTCCACCGGGCGCAACTTCGGTTACGGCTCTGCAGCACCCGGCCAGCGCGGTCAGATCATTCTCGACCTGAAGAAGATGAACAAAATCCTCCACGTCGACCCCGAGCTGTGCACCGCTCTGGTCGAACCGGGTGTGACCTATCAGCAGCTGTACGACTACATCCAGGAACGCAATCTGCCCCTGATGCTGTCGTTCTCTGCGCCGTCGGCCATCGCCGGCCCGTTGGGCAATACCATGGATCGCGGCGTGGGTTACACCCCCTACGGCGAACACTTTCTGATGCAGTGCGGCATGGAAGTGGTGCTGGCAAACGGCGATGTGTATCGCACCGGCATGGGCGGCGTGAAAGGCGACAACGCCTGGCAGGTTTTCAAGTGGGGTTATGGTCCGACCCTGGATGGCATGTTCACCCAGGCGAACTACGGTATCTGCACGAAGATGGGCTTTTGGCTGATGCCAAAACCTCCCGTGTTCAAACCGTTCGAGATCAAGTTCGAGAACGAATCGGACATCGCCGAGATCGTCGAATTCATCCGCCCGTTGCGCATCGCTCAGGTCATTCCCAACTCGGTGGTGATCGCGGGCGTGCTCTGGGAAGCATCGACCTGCAACACCCGCCGTTCCGACTACACCAGCGAGCCGGGCGCGACTTCCGATGCGATCCTCAAGCAGATCCAGAAGGACAAGAACCTCGGCGCCTGGAACGTCTACGCCGCTCTGTACGGCACCCAGGAGCAGGTCGACGTCAACTGGAACATTGTCACCGCAGCCCTGAAGAAACTGGGCAAAGGCCGCATTGTCACCCAGGAAGAGGCTGGCGACACCCAGCCGTTCAAGTACCGCGCTCAGCTCATGTCCGGCGTGCCTAACCTGCAGGAGTTCGGTCTGTACAACTGGCGTGGCGGCGGTGGCTCGATGTGGTTTGCGCCGGTGAGCCAGGCCCGTGGCAGCGAGTGCGACAAACAGCAGGCGCTGGCCAAGAAGACCCTCAACAAGCACGGCCTGGACTATGTCGGCGAGTTCATCGTCGGCTGGCGCGACATGCACCACGTCATCGACGTGCTGTATGACCGCACCAACCCCGAGGAAACCAAACGCGCCAACGCCTGCTTTGCCGAATTGCTGGATGTGTTCGAGAAGGAAGGCTACGCCGTGTATCGCGTCAACACCGCCTTCCAGGAGCGGGTTGCGCAGAGCTACGGCCCGGTGAAACGCAGGCTTGAACATGTCATCAAGCGGGCGCTGGACCCCAACAACATTCTTGCACCGGGCAAGTCGGGCATCGACCTCGCCAATACATTCTGATCGATCCCAAGGCTGCGCCTGGACTCTCTGGCGTAGCCTTCAATTTCCAGGACACGTAATGACTTACACACAATTGCTGGTCGCCGGCAGTCTTCTACTGGCCGCGCCTCTGACATTCGCCCAGGGTGACGTCACTCAAGGCAAAGCCCTTTTCAGCACCCAATGCGCCCTCTGCCACAGCCCGGACGCGGGCAAGAACCTGATGGGGCCAAGCCTGCACGGCGTGTTCGACCGCAACAGCGCCCTGGCCCCCGCCTTCACCTATTCCCCCGCCCTGAAAGGCGCCGGGCTGAAATGGAACGACGCCAACCTGGACAAGTGGCTGACAAACCCCGCCAGTGTGGTGCCGGGCAACATGATGATGTTTCCCGGTCAGGCCGATGCGCAGAGTCGTCAGCATCTCATCGCCTATCTGAAGAGCCTGCAGTAACCGCTGCTATAGGGGAAATTCGCCAACTGTGGGAGCGAGCCTGCTCGCGATAAATGTCCTGACGACGCGTTTTATCAGACGGCCTGCGTCAACGTTGACCACCATCGCGAGCAGGCTCGCTCCCACAGGTTTGATATGGACGCTGATGGGTAATCTAGACTTGAACAAAACCCTGCGGGAGAAAATCCCATGTCCCTCGCCCTCAGAAATCTGATCGTCTTTGCCCTGTGCGGCTTTTTCGGCCACACAGCCTTCTCCCAGGAGAAAACAGACACCATTCCCCCGCCGGCAATACTCCCGCTGGAATCCGAGGCCCTGCCAAAACTCATCGCCTATCCGCCGCTGCCCGAGCCGCTGGCGCGTGGCGTGGTCATCATCCAGTACCGAACGGAGCATGTCCGGATCATGCCCGTGTTTGGAAAAACCGCGGGTGACGTATCACCACGACTTGGCCATCTCCACGTGACCATCGATGACTGGAAAGGCACCTGGGCGCATACCAGTGAGGACCCGATCATCCTGGTTGGCCTGACGCCTGGCGCACACAAGGTGCTACTGGAAGTCGCCGACCCGACTCACAAAATCCTCACCAGCACGACAGTGAGTTTTGAGGTGCCCGAAAAGAAAACCGCAGGCGGCCCGGAAATGGGTGATGGGCATGCGGTGAAACAATGAGGCAATGAAAAGCTGCATTCCCCTGTAGGATCGAGCTTGCTCGCGATGGAGGCCCGGCCACCGCGGGGCATCAGGCAGCCAGCGTCATCGTTGACCACCATCGCGGGCAAGCCCGCTCCCACAGTGAAGGGGTGACTGCCCCCGACTTTGGCATCGGCACATCACCCATGTGGGAGCGGGCTTGCTCGCGAAAGCGATTCATCAGTCGCCATCACTGTTGACTGGAGCACCGTCTTCGCGGGCAAGCCTCGCTCCTACAGGTTCTACATGTTCGCTGAGAATTCGGCAGCAACTTACTTGAACCACCCATCAATCGTTGCCCGATTGGCATCGATCCAGACCTGAGCACCTTTCTCCGGCGTGCTACTGCCATTTTCATTAATCGTTGCCATCAGATCACCGAGCGACTTTTCGTCCATCTTCCATTGCTGAAGCCAATGCTCCACTTGAGGATGATCATTTCTGAAGGACTGCGCAGCGATTCCGTATATCGAGTCCGTCGCTCCGAAGATTTTTTTGGGGTCGTCCAGGTAACGTAGATCCTTTTTCGCCCAGACCCAGTGTGGCTTCCACAGTGTGACGACAATCGGCTCCTTGCGCTTCATGGCGCGATCCAGCGACTGCAACATGGCCACTTCCGAAGAAGGCAAAAGGTTGTAGTCCAACTTGTATTCGGCCATGGCTTTATCGGTGAGGCCCATCAGTCCGGTTCCAGCGTCAATGCCGAAAATGGACGCTCTGCCACGCCACTGAAACTCCTCCTTGTGATCGTTGAGCTGATCGATGCTGGTGATATCCACGTAGTTCGGCACCGCCAGCCCCAGATTCGCTTCACTGAGCCACGGCCCGATCAGTTGCACCTTGTCCTTGATACTCTCGTACGCGGCTTTGTCAGAGGCTGGCAGCCATACCTCGAAAGACACGTCGATCTTCCCTTGGGCCACGCTGTTGTAAAGAATGATTTTTCCAGCGTTCTGAAGCGAAACCTTGTAATTCTTCTCTTCCAGAAGAAGTTTCCACATGTTTGCGACAGCGATATTTTCTGCCCAACTGTTCACACCGATGGTGATCGGCTTGGCGTCGGCCGCATGAGCTGTGGCCCCGAGGACCATAAACAAGCCGAAGAGCAGTACCTTCAATTTTTTGAGCATTTGGAAATAGCCCCTCTGTTACAGGTACGTGGCGGCGCGTTCCTTACGCTTCGAGGTTCGCGCGCCGCCGCCTTTTTAAACGGTTGAACTGCGTTACCTCAGAAGTTCTTCTTCAAACGGGAACATCGACAGCAATCGGGTCCCGGTCTCAGTGACAAGCAGTTGTTGTTCCAGCTTCACACCCTCACTGCCGCCGTCTTCCCCCATATAGCTCTCGACGCACAATGTCATGCCAGGCTGGATTTCACCGTCGTAGCCGGAGGTGGGATAATCCGCATGGTGGTAGAGATACGGATACTCACCCGTCATCCCGCAACCGTGTGAGGACAGGTAGTAGCGGTTGACGTGATACTTCTCAGGAATGTTCCAGGCCTGATCGCTGTACTCCCTGAACGTCATCCCGGGTTTGATCACCGAGATATTGTGATGCACCTGTTCATGAGCGAGTTTGTACAGCGTGCGCTGGTGTTCGGTAGGAGCGCCCGGACCGGCATGGAAGGTGCGAGAAAAGTCCGAGTAGTAGCCATGGCAACCCACAACATCGGTATCCAGAGCGATCAACTGGTTTTCACCGATGACGTTGTTCGATGTTTCCTGAAACCATGGGTTGGTTCTGCCCCCTGCGCTGAGCAGACGGGTCTCGACGTAGTCGGCATCCTGAGCGATTACCGACTGGTGCAATACCGACCACAGCTCGTTTTCGGTCAGACCGGGGCGAATCGCTTCGCGCAGTTTACCAACGGCAATTTCGGTGGCACGCAGCGAGGCCACGACACATTTGAGCTCTTCGCAAGACTTGATTGCACGGGCCATCTCAATGGACTCCTGTGCATCGACAATCCGCACACCCGCATTCGCCATTGCGATCGACACACCAGCATTCATCCGCTCCATGCCCACCGTGGCACCCGGCCCGACCAGCTCATTCAGAATGCCGACCATCTCGGCTACCCAGGCCTTCTCACGCTCCACGATACTCGGACCTGCGGCTACAAAGCTTGCGGTCGATGATGGACGAACCTCGTCGATAGTTTCGAGTCCTCTGGCCAGGTGCTCGCATCCGGTGAACTCAAACAAAATCGTCCGATGCTCGGTAACGATCAGATAGCGTGAAGGTGTGTTTCGAGCGCAGAAGATCTGCATGTTGCGGGCGCCGGTCGCGTAGCGGATGTTGACCGGGTCGCTGATGACCAGCGCAGCCACCCCACGTTTGCGCATTTGCTCACGCACCCGGCCCAATCGGTAAAGCCGTACGGCACGCAAATCGATGCCACCATTCCCTTGAACATTATCCAGAAGGGCTACATCGGAAAGATCTGAGCGCTCGCGATGCCAATCCAAGGTCGTCATATAGATATCCAGGCTAAGAGTTAACTATTTGTTATCAAGAGCCGCGGACTTGCCAGCGCGCTGACACGCTCTCGCATCCCGTCTGAATCAAAATTTACAAGCCTGAGAATTGGGTGTACACAGATGGAAATTCATGACGGTTAACAACTTCAGGTTATTAAATGAAAAGTCTGCGTCATCGACTTCCATCGCTTACCAGCCTGATGGCCTTCGAAGCGGCGGCTCGTGCCTTGAATTTTTCTCGCGCAGCGCAGGAGCTCCATGTCTCCCAGGCTGCGATCAGCAAGCAGATCCGACTATTGGAAGAGGCGTTGGGAATTGAGCTTTTCGTGCGCAACGGACGACGGGTGACGCTTTCTCCACGCGGCAAGCAACTGCTCACCAAGGTCAGCACGTCATTCAATTATCTGGCGGATGCTGTCGAAGAAATCAGCGTGAAGGACCAGTGGCAGCCGATCACGCTCGCTGCGAACACGGCGACTGCCCATTACTGGTTGAGCGAGGTCATGCGCGACTTTCGTCAGAATCACCCCGGCTTTTGCGCAAGCCTCAGAATGATTACATCTGACCATACCTCGGACCTGCTCGACGAAAGCGTGGATCTGGCCATCGTCTACGACCCTATCCATCACGAAAACTGGTCCTCCCAACTGCTGTTCGAGGAGGAACTGTTTCCCGTCGCAAGTCCTGATTACATTCGCGAGAACCCACTGGAACACGCAGACCCGGAAGCACTGTTCAAGCACAAACTGCTGGAATACGAGCGCCTGGAACCCAACTGGATCAACTGGAAAGCCTGGTTCGGGGCGCTAGGTGTCGATGCAGGCAGAGTCCGGCCCGCAGAATACGGGAACAATTACATCGTATTGGTGGATGCCGCCACGCGAGGTCGTGGCGTGACAATTGGAACTCGCTACCTGCTGGATCAGGAGCTTCGAAGTCAGCGGCTGGCACGGTTCTCTTCTCTGACAGTGAATTCGGGAAGAGGCTATTACCTGATGACCAACCTGGGACGGCCCTTGCGTGATGAGGTCATCGAACTGAGGGATTGGATCAATAGCTACAGCCAGCCCGTGGAGCTCGCATCCCCCGACGCTCAATAAAACCCTGCCTCAAACCATCGCCGCAAAGTTCAGCCTGAACTGCCGCGGCGTCACCCCCAGCCTGCGATTGAATACAAAGCGCATATGCCGGGCGTCGCGAAATCCGCACTGGTAGGCCACGGTCTTGAGCGGTACGCGGGTGCTTTCCAGAATCGCCCGCGCCGCATCGACCCGCGCTCGTTCGACAAACTCCATCGGGGTGATTTTCGCTTCCTTGGCAAACACCCGGGAGAAGTTGCGCACACTCATGTTGGCGGCGTTGGCCAGGTCGGCGATGGTCAAGGCACCGGTGAGGTTGTTCAGCACGTAGCGTTTGACCATGGCCACCACCGATACAGGTTCGGCGTGGGGCACCAGGAACTGGCTGAACTGTGACTGCCCGCCTGAGCGCTGGGTGAAAACCACCAGTCGCTTGGCCACGCTCAGCGCCACGTCAGGCCCATGATCGAGGCCCAGCAGGTACAGCGACAGATCGATGCCCGCCGTGACTCCGGCGGAGGTGTAGAGTTTGCCGTCCTGGACGTACAGACGATCAGCCTCCACCTGGGTCGAAGGACAGAGTGTCGCCAGCAGCGCCGCGTCATCCCAGTGGGTCGTCACCGTGCGCCCTTCCAGCAATCCGGCCCGGGCAAGGATGAAGGCGCCGCTACAGATCGAGCCGAACCGCTTCGCCCGCGCGCTGGCATCACGCAGCCAGGCGTCAAAGGTCACGCCGAAATCCATCACCGGCGCTTGCGGCCCGCCGGCCACCAACACCAGGTCGTAGGATTGCAGCGCTTCGCTGAAATGCCGATGGGCGTTCAGCACCAGGCCGTTGGAACAGGTCAGCACTCCGCGCTCGACGCCAATCACCTCCAGCCGGTAGCTATCCTCGGGCGCGAGGAACCGATGGGCCATGGAGAACACATCCATGGGCCCGGTGACATCCAGGGAGCGGACACCGTTGAAAGCGACGATGGCGACGGTTTTTTGCATGGCCGGACGGTACCTGCAGCAGGGAGGAGATCGCCTCTCACCCTAGCCGAATCTGCGGCCGACAGGTGAGGCTGGCGCGATATCGCGGTGTATTGGCCGCGATAGGCCCCAGGGATCAATTGTCCGGTTTTGAGGGCGCGAACACACTTGCAACCCTCAACGCCGCCACGGCGTTCACCACGAGGAAGTCCCCATGAGCACCCGCATTGCCGGCATCAAAATCCCCGACAGCGCCCTGGCCAAGGCGGCCACCGACTACATCCGCGACATTGAATCGGACCTGCTGTATCACCACTCGCGCCGGGTCTTTCTGTTCGGCGCGCTGAGCGGCGAGCGCAAGCAACTGGCCTATAACCCGGAGCTTTTGTACATCGGCGCAATGTTCCATGACCTCGGTCTGGTGGAAGGCTATCGCACCGACAACGAGCGCTTTGAAGTCGATGGCGCCAACGCCGCTGCCGAGTTCCTCAAGCCTTACGGTTTCAGTGATGACGATATCGAACAGGTCTGGCTGTCCATTGCCCTGCACGCCACTCCAGGCATACCGCATCATTTGCGCCCGACTGTGGCTCTGGTGACCGCCGGCGTGGAAATGGATTCGCTGGGAATTGGCTACGAGACGTTTTCGGACGTGCAGCGCGAAGCGGTGGTGCATGCGCACCCACGTGGCGAGGGGTTCAAGGAGTGTGTGCTATGCGCCTTTGCCGATGGCACGCGCCATCGTCCGGACACGGCCTTCGCCAACGTCATGAGCGATGTGCTGGTGGAAAAGGATCCAGGGTTCAGGCCGACGAATTTCGTCGAGATCCTGCGCAAGTCACCTTGGGCGTCCTGACAGAAGATCAATAGATCGCAGTTTTTGCTTGGGAATGCATTCCCCTGTAGGAGCGAGCATGCTCGCGATGGAGGCCCGGACACCGCGGGGCATCAGGCAGCCAGCGTCTTTGTTGACCACCATCGCGAGCAGGCTCGCTCCCACAGGTTTTATGTGTCGGAGGTTCAGCTTGCGTACGCAACACCCTGCTGCCGAGCAACCACCGCCTGGACCTCAGCCACCGAATCCAGAACTCGCTGCGCCCAACTCTCATCATCGGGACGCACGACCACAACCCGAAATCCGTGGTCATGCCCCTCAGCTTTCACCCCTTCGGAATCATCGACATGCAGGTCGATATCGAACGCTGTCGGGAGCTTCGAGGGTGAGTTCACCATCCCCCGTTCCGTCAGGGCCTGGTTATGCCGAACACTGTTGACCACGCCGTCGACGTGGATTCCGTACAGCAACAGCCAGCGCCGGATATAGGACGGTGTACGACCGGACGAGGTGTAGACCCAGATGCTGCAGCCCTGGCGGCGCAACTCGCGGGTCAGCGAGCGTGTTCCGATGCGTAGCGGTTCGCCCAGCCAGCGATGCACGAAATCCGGCATCGGGCCTGGCTCGACGTCGCTGTGGTGCGGCAGGCAGGCCAGGGTGTCGTCGATATCAAACGAAACCCGAATGCGCTGACGTCTGAACATGGACGGCGCAAAGGAATCTTTCACTGCCTGCCATGCCTGATCCGTGATTTCTCGGCATCTTTCAAGCATTGGGTAGGTATTCATCAAGCGCCTCCCTGATAGGCAGGAGCGAGTTTTCTGCTCAGGAAAAACCGCTTCGGATCCGGAGACTGCTCTTCGAGGAAAGCTGCGTATTTTTTCTTGATCTTGGGTAATTCAAATAACGCCTTGACGCCATGTTTGGCGGAGTTTCGGATGACCGACGAGGGATTGAAGTAACCCTTGGCGTTGTCCAGGTTCAGCACGAACGGAGGCAGCCCGGCGCGCATCAGCAGGTAGCTGACGATGAGCGAGCCAGTGCGATTGTTGCCTTCAATGAACAGCTGCGGTTTGCTGAGAATCCGCACATAGACACCCGCCGCGCGCTTCCAGGGCGATTCGCCGTGATGGGCGCTGTACCAGTTGAACAAGTTCTTGATGCCACCTTCCACGTCGTTGAAAAAGTGCGCCTCGGTGGCCGCCAGGTGCGGTGCGAATTCCAGTCGGCGAGCAGGGTCTCGACCGCACAGAACGGTGGCATTGATCTCCAGCATCAGATTCAGTTGCTGCAAATCGAACAGGTCGACATCCCGTGCGACGTAGTCGTCGATCAGGGCGTAGCCCTCAACCACATTCATCAGTACTTCGTCGGTGAAGGGATCACGCGGCTCGGTGAAGTGCTCGCTCAGTTCAGCGAAGCGATACTGCACTTCACGCAGGGCGCGCTCTATCGCTGGCAAATCAAGACGACGCGGTGCAGACATTGGCAAACCTGAAAAAAGAGGAGTGAGACGAAGACAACCCTATGGACGAAAAAACCGTATAGCCGCGAGCGGTATACGGTTTTTGACGCACGTTCGGTTTAGCTGAACTTGCCGCTGATGTAATCCTCGGTCATCTGCTCGCGCGGGCTGCCGAAAATCTGCGTGGTGGCACCCATCTCGACCAGATAACCGGTGCGTGTCCCCTGGGAAATATCCACCGAGAAGAAAGCCGTGGTGTCGGCGACACGGATGGCCTGCTGCATGTTGTGGGTCACCAGGGCGATGGTGTAGTCCTTCTTCAACTCGACCATCAGTTCCTCGACACGGCGAGTGGCGATCGGGTCGAGCGCCGAGCACGGCTCATCCAGCAACAGAACTTCCGGCTCGGTAGCGATGGCGCGAGCGATACACAGGCGCTGCTGCTGGCCACCGGACAGCGACAGACCGCTGACCTTGAGCTTGTCCTTGACTTCATCCCACAGCGCGGCGCCCTGCAGGGCGTGCTTGACGCGATCACCCAGATCGCCCTTGTAGCGGTTCAGGCGCAGGCCGAAAGCGACGTTGTCGAAGATACTCATCGAGAACGGGTTGGGTTGCTGGAACACCATGCCGATATAACGACGCACGACCACCGGGTCCACGCCCTTGCCGTAGACGTCTTGCCCGAGGAAATGGACATGGCCGTCGAAGCGAAAGCCTCTGACCAGGTCATTCATCCGGTTCAGGCTGCGCAGCACGGTACTCTTGCCGCAGCCCGAAGGACCGATGAAGCCTGTGATCTTGTTCTTTTCGATCGGCACGTGGCTGTCACGTACCGCCAGGAAGTTGCCGTAGAAAATCTTGTCCAGTTTGCAGTCCATGACCACCGGAGACTTGGTCTCGACAGGGGCGATTTTTTGCGTAGATAGAGTGTTCACGATTCAGATGCTCCCGCTCTTAAAACTTTGGTTTGCCGAAAACACGGCTGACGACGTTCACGATCAGCACGATCACCACCAGCACCAGCGAAGCCGCCCATGCGAGCTCGAGCTGGTTGTCGAAAGGCATGCCGGAAAAGTTGTAGATCAGCACGGAAAGCGAGGCCGTCGGGTTCATCATCGACAGGCTGCCTTCGTGGTAGATCCAGTAGTTGCTGAACAGCGCGGTAAACAGTAACGGCGCGGTTTCGCCCGCTGCGCGCGCCACGGCCAGCATGACGCCGGTCAGAATCGCCGGAAGGCCGGTAGGCAGAACGATTTTCCAGATCACTTGCGAGCGCGTGCAGCCCATGCCGTAGGCGGCATCCTTCATGATCTTGGGCACCATCTTCATCGACTCTTCAGCCGTCAGCACGACGATCGGCAGCATCAGCACTGCCAGTGCCACGCCACCTGCCGGTGCCGAGTAGGTACCCGTGGTCACGACCACCAGGGCGTAGGCGAAAACACCCGCCAGAATGGAAGGCAGCCCGGTGAGCATCTTGGCGGCGAAGCGCGAGGCATTCGCCAGTTTGCTGTCAGGTCCCAACTCAGCCAGGAAGACGGCTGCCATGATGCCGACCGGCACCGCGATGGCGGCCGCGATACCGACCATGACGAAGGTACCGGCCAGGGCGTTACCAAAGCCGCCACCGGTCTCGAAGCCTGTCGGCGGCAGTTCGGTGAAGACTTCAAGGCTCAGGCGAGCACCACCACGGGTGATCAGCATGTAGAGCACTGAAAACAGCGGCACACTGGCCACCACAGCGAGAAGCCAGACTAGCGTGGTCAATACCAGGCTGCGCAGCGCGCGGCCTTCGAACCTGCGTTGCAGGCTCGGTGCAGCGGAAATGGAAGCAGCAGTGAGATCAGTCATTATTTGTTCCCCCGCTGGGCGTACATCATGATCATGGAACCGATGACATTCACCAGCAGTGTGATGAACATCAGCACCAGCGCGGCGTACATCAGAACCTCTACTTCGTTCGGTCCCGCTTCAGGGAAGTTCAGCGCCAGCAAGGCGGCCAGCGTGTTGGCCGGTGCGAACAGCGAAAGCGAAATGTTGTTCGCGTTGCCGACCAGCATGGCCAGGGCCATTGTTTCACCCAGTGCGCGGCCCAGGCCCAGCACCAGCGAGCCGAAGATGCCGGTGGCAGCGGACGGCACCATCACTTTCAGAATCGCTTCCCAGTGGGTGGTACCCATGCCGTAAGCAGCCTGCTTGGTTTTCATCGGAACGCCGGTGAGCGCATCCTGCGAAACGGCGGCAACGGTCGGCAGAATCATGATGGCCAGCACCAACGCAGCAGGCAGCAATCCTGGCCCGCTCAACGAAGTGCCGAAAAAAGGAATCCATCCGAGTTCGGTGTTCAACCATGTCGTCAGAGGACGAATGGCCGGGATCACCACGTAGATCCCCCACAGGCCATAAACCACGCTGGGAATGGCTGCGAGCAGTTCGACGATGGTGCGGAAGATGGCCGCCAGTTTGGCGGGCAGAAAATCCTGGGTCAGAAAGATCGCCATGCTGACGCCGAAAATGCCGGCGATGAGCAATGCGATCAGTGCACTGTAAAGCGTGCCCCAGATGGCAGGCAGAATGCCGTACTTGCCCTGGTTGACGTCCCAGACGGAACCCAGGAGAACGTCCAGGCCATGCTTTTCCATGCCCGGAAGGGCCTTGCGGCCCACTTCGAATACAAGGGCGAATACCAACACCAGAATCAGGACCACACCTATGCGCGCAATCGCGCGGAAGGTCCGATCCACCAGGAAATCCTTCGCGGAAGGCGGTTGGCACGCAGAGTCCGGGTTAACCGGTACGACAAAAGGCTGGGTCATGGGTGTATTCCGGAACAGGTGGAAATCTCATCCGGCGTGCCTGCAGCGCACGCCGGATGAAGACTCGCGAGCGTTACTGGATGTTGGCCGAAGCTTTGCGAACCTGATCGATGACCGATTGCGGCAGCGGGATGTAGCCCATCGAGTCGGCAATCTTCTGACCTTCGGTCAGGCTGTACTCAACCATTTCACGCATGGCCTTGGCCTTGGCCGGGCTCTCGTTCTGCTTGCGGAAGATCATCCAGGTGTAGGAAGTGATCGGGTAGGACTTGGCGCCGTCCGGATCAGGCAACCAGGCCACCAGGTTTTCCGGGAACTTCACCGCGTTCAGAGCTTCGGCACCGCTTTCTGCGTTAGGCACAACGTACTGACCGGCCTTGTTCTGCAACTCGGCGAAGTCGACTTTGGCCAGCTTGGCGAAGCCGTATTCGATGTAGCCGATGGCACCAGGGGTCTGACGGACGGTAGCGGTCACGCCGTCGTTTTTAGGCGACTTGATGAATTTGTCGCTGGCAGGCCAGTTGACGGTGTTGCCTTCGCCCAGCGCGGTTTTGAATTCCGCATTGATGGTCGACATGTGCTTGGTGAACACCGCGGTAGTACCGCTGGAGTCTGCACGTACGACAACAGTGATTGGCAGTGCCGGCAGCTTCAGGTCAGGGTTGGCTGCGACGATCTGCGGATCGTTCCACTGGGTGATCTTGCCCAGGAAGATGTTGGAGTAAACGTCGCGTGGCAATTTCAGGCCTTTAGGGCTGCCTGGCAGGTTGTACGCCAACACGATTTCGCCTGCGGTCATCGGCAGCAACTGCACGCCTTCGGCAACCTTGGCGATGTCCTCGTCTTTCATGGCCGAGTCGCTGGCCGCGAAATCAACGGTTTTGTTCAGAAAGTCCTGTACGCCCGCACCGCTACCTTTCGACTGGTAATCAACGGTGACGCCAGCGGTTTTCTTGCTGAAATCCTTGAACCAGGTCAGGTAGATAGGAGCCGGAAAACTGGCGCCAGAACCTGTCAGGCGCACGCTTTCGGCAGCAAAAGACACTGATGTGGCGCAGATAGAAACGGTAAGAGCGAGCGCAGCGGACTTAACAAAACTTTTCATGAACGGCATTCCTTTTGAGAGCGGCTGCCGCACTTTGAACCAGTTATATGAAAAATTTATGACAGTCGGGTGGCAAAAAGGTGGCTTGTTGATTTGACGAGCCATTTACCCATGGATTTCCACGCCCCTTCTGTAGGAGCGAGCTTGCTCGCGATGCAGGTCTGGACACCGCGGGGCATCGGATAGCCAGCGTCATCGTTGGTCACCATCGCGAGCAAGCTGGCTCCTACAGGGTTCAGCACTTCTTCAGGGCGATATGACTCGCCCGCCCAGGCTTACTTCTTCAACTTCGCCAGCATGGCCACTGCGACTGCCTTGGCCGACTGCGGATTCTGGCCGGAGATGACTTCGCGATCCTCGATCACGTGCTCGCTCCATGGCTTGGCTTCATTGAAGTTGGCACCAGCTGCCGTCAGGCCATCCTGCGGGAACAGTTTCATGTGGCCGCCGCCGAGGAAACCTTTGGCCTGCTCTTCTTCCGCGTCGGTGAAGGCGGTGACTTTGTAGCCCTTGTAAATCCAGTTGGCGGGCGCGGCCGGCTGCTTGCCTGATTCCAATGCGGAGACAAAACCACGGGCGTCGGGGATCGCCGACAACATGGCGATGGTGCCATGGCAGGTAAAGCCGGTGACTTTGCCGTTGTCATGGAAGTTGGTCAGCAGTTGACCCAGTTGCTTGTCCTTGAGCAGGTCCTGCATCGGGATATGGCCGCCAGGCACGAACACGGCGTCAAACTTGTCGTAACCGATTTTCTGAACCTGCGCGAAGCTGATTGCCGGCGAGCCGTTTTTGGAGGTCAGCTTCAGCGTGTCCAGCAGCGCGAGGCTTTGCTGACGGGCCTTTTCATCACCGCCCCAGAAATTCACATCGTTGGATTTCTGGTCCGCGGTTGGCGCCTTGCCGCTAGGCGTGGCAAATACCACGGTCTGCCCCGCCTCGATGAAAGTCTGCACCGGTTGCATCAATTCGTTGAGGAAGAAACCGGTTTGCATGACCTTGCCGTCTTTGAGGTCCAGTTGATCCTGGTCCGACAGGACAACCAATACCGTGCCGGCGTTGGCGTAGCTGGCGGCAGCGGTTAACAGAGCGGCGATAATGGTTTTTTTCACGTGATACTCCAGTAGTGATGGTTGGATGGATCCATCTTATTACCGGAGCAAAAAGCGATAGAGCCCCTGAACTGAATTTCAATTATTACACTGAGTAATCAATAACCGAGCCTTACTGTCGCTGCAGCTTTCTCGGTGCAAACTCAGAACATCGCTTCATGACTGTTCTCCCGCGACCTCTGTTTTGCTCTTCGTCAACGCCAGACTCAACAGCACCGAAATCAATATGATGCCGCCGACAATGCTCAGCGACCATTGGATCGGCATGTGCCACCACGGCGCGACCAGCATCTTGCCGCCGATGAACACCAGTACGATGGACAGGCCATATTTGAGCAAGTGGAAGCGGTGGGCCATGTCGGCAAGCAGAAAATACAGTGCGCGCAGGCCCATGATGGCGAAGATGTTGGAGGTGAAAATGATGAAGGGGTCAGTGGTGACGGCGAAGATAGCCGGGATGCTATCGACCGCGAAGACCAGGTCGCTGGCCTCGATCAGTACCAGCACCAGGAACATCGGCGTCGCCCAGCGCAGGCCATCCTTACGCACGAAGAAGCGCTCGCCATGAAAGTTGTCCGTGATACGCATGTGGCTACGCAGCCAACGCAGCAAAGGGTTCTTTCCAAGGTCTGGCTGCTGATTGGCGAAGACCAGCATCTTGATGCCGGTGATGACGAGAAACGCACCAAAGACATAGAGTAACCAGGCAAACTCCCGCACCAACCAGACACCCGCGAAAATCATACCTGCGCGCATGATGATGGCGCCGAGCACGCCATAGAGCAGCACGCGGCGTTGCAACTCCGGCGGCACGGCGAAGTAGCCGAAGATCATCACGAAAACGAACATGTTGTCGATCGACAGCGACTGCTCGATCAGGTAGCCGGTCAGGAATTCGAGCGTTGTACGCTGGGCCACTTCGGCGCCGAACGTGCTGTCCAGGTACCACCAGAGCAAGGCAGCGAAGACCAATGCCAAACTGATCCAGGCGAGGACCCAGGCCAGCGCTTCTCGCACCGAAACACGATGCGCCTTTCGTCCGCCGAAGACGAACAGATCGAGCGCCAGCATGGCCAGGACAAACACGATGAAGGCGGCCCACATCCAGGGTTGGCCGATGCTGATGGCAGTCATTCTCTATCTCCGCATGACGCAGCAATAGGCTGGAGAGGTCATGCTAGCGATCATGGTTCATCAACAAAAATCGTTTATTCGGTGCGAATAGTTCGTTTTTTACGAAGTATTGCCAGGGATTCTCCCTCCTCAACTATCGTCCTCAAGACCCTCCTCACGCTTCGAAGCAAAAACTTGTACAGGAAATTTGACTTGTACAGCATGCACCCTATTCTTTAAAAACCTGTACAAGCCAATCGATCCGTACAAGAAAAAGCTAATGGGGATGCAACGTGTCTGACTTCCTCCAACGTTTCGCCAGCGGCTTCGCAGCGCTCGACGCCAGCAATTTGCACAGGCTGACGGAGTTGTACAGCGACGATATCCACTTCAGCGATCCGCTACACGAGATCCAGGGCCTGACAGCGCTGCAGGACTACTTCTCAGAGCTATACGTCAACGTCAGCGAGCTCGGATTCTCGTTTCACGGCTATGACCAGGTGGAAGAAGGCAGCGGTTATCTGCGCTGGAACCTGCAGTTTCGCCATCCCCATTTACGCCGTGGCCAACTGATAGAGGTCATTGGCTGCTCATACCTGCAATGGCACGAGAAGGTATACCGGCATCGCGACTACTTCGATGCCGGCGCGCTGCTCTATGAGCACCTGCCGGTAATGGGCGCCGCGATTGGCTGGTTGAAGGGGCGCCTGGCATGAAACGTATATGGCTCACCGGCGCCAGCAGCGGCATAGGCGCGGCACTTGCGCAAATTCTCCTGTCCCAAGGCCATTTTCTGGCTGTCAGCGCCCGCAATGTAACGGCCCTGGAAAAGCTGCAGACAGGACATCCGCAGCAGGTGCTTGTCTTACCAGGCGACCTGACCGATGCACGACAGGTTCGAGCCATGGGCGATCGAATCGGCGAACTCTGGGGCTACCTGGATCAGGTCATCCTCAACGCTGGAACCTGCGAGTACCTGGACGCTGGCCACTTTGAAGCCAGCATGATTGAACGGGTGATGCGGACCAATCTGTTTTCCGCGGCTTACTGCGTTGAAGCTGCCCTGCCACTGCTGCGCAAGGCACAGCGACCTCATCTGGTGGCGATCTGTAGCTCGGTTACTTACCTGCCATTACCTCGCGCCGAGGCCTATGGCGCCTCCAAGGCGGCCATGCGTTACCTGTTTCAATCGCTTCGCATCGATGTGGCACACGAGGGGATAGACGTCACGCTCGTCAGCCCGGGCTTCGTCGATACACCGCTGACGCGACAGAACGATTTCCCGATGCCGATGCGTTGGCCGGTGGGCAAGGCTGCCGACTACATCGCCACTCGCCTGGAAAAACGACCGCTGGAAGTCGCCTTTCCCGGACCTTTCATCGCCACCCTGCGCCTGTTGGCGATCCTTCCTCAACGCCTGCAACTGGCGCTGGCCAGGCGTATGGCGCGTCCGGCTACAGAAGCATCTTCATGAAAATTGCGATTATCGGTAGTGGAATCTCCGGCCTGACCTGCGCCTGGCTGCTCAACCGCAAACATGACATCACGGTATTCGAGGCGGATGACTGGATCGGTGGCCATAGCCACACGGTCGAGGTTGCAGCAGAGGGGAAAAGCCACGCTATCGATACCGGTTTTATCGTCTTCAACGACTGGACCTATCCCAACTTCATCCGTTTGCTGGATCAACTCGGCGTGGCTTCGCAACCCACCGAGATGAGTTTCTCGGTTCAAGATCCGAGTACCGGCACCGAATACAACGGCAACAATCTCAACAGCCTGTTTGCTCAGCGGCGCAACCTGCTTTCACCCGGTTTCTGGGGCATGTTGCGTGACATCTTGCGCTTCAACCGCGAGGTCATACGTGACCTGGACGAACAACGCATCACTGGCGAAACCACGCTGGGCGACTATCTGGGGCAGAACGGTTACGGGCAGCGTTTTATCGAACACTACATCGTCCCGATGGGGTCGGCGATCTGGTCGATGTCACGGGCCGACATGCAGCGTTTTCCATGTGAGTTCTTTGTGCGCTTCTGTAGAAACCATGGGCTGCTGTCGGTGACCAATCGGCCACAGTGGCGCGTTGTCAGTGGTGGCTCGCGCACTTACGTAGCAGCGTTGAGCGCAGGCTTTGTCGAACGCATCCGTCTCAACTGCCCGGTCCATCGGGTCGTACGTGACGACGCTGGCGTCAATCTGCACAGCAGCGCCGGCATCGATCGCTTTGACAGCGTGGTATTCGCCTGTCACAGCGACCAGGCGCTACGCCTTCTTGTTGCGCCCAGCCAAGCCGAGCGGGAGATTCTCGGCGCACTGCGTTACGACGAGAACGAGGTGGTACTGCACACGGACACGCGTGTGCTGCCAAGCCGTCGCCTGGCCTGGGCAAGCTGGAATTACCGCCTCGGTGGCTCGCCCCGGCAACCGGCCGCTGTCACCTACAACATGAATATCCTGCAAGGGCTGCAGAGCGACACCACCTATTGCGTGAGCCTGAATCAGACGGCGGGCATTGACCCAGGCAAAATCCTCGACCGTTTCCGCTACGCCCACCCGCAATACAGCCAGGCAGGCATGGTTGCGCAGGCACGATGGCAGGAATTGCAAGGCGCCCAGAACAGCTATTACTGCGGCGCTTACTGGGCCAACGGTTTCCACGAGGACGGTGTGGTCAGTGCCTTGCGCGTGGCGGCCGCTTTCGGAGAACAACTGTGAACAGCGCGTTTTATTACGGCTGGGTCAGCCACCGCCGGGTGCTGCCGCGCGCCCATGGGTTTCGCTATCGCATGGGTATGCTCTACCTGGATCTTGCGGAACAAGCGCAGGTCTTGAGCCTGTCATGGCTGGCCGGAAACTCGCGCTGGGGCGCTTTCACCTTCCGCGAAACCGATTATTTGCCATACGCCACGCGCCAAGGCATGACGCTGAGCGATGCAGTACGCCAACGCGTCGAGCAGGCCCTCGGATTCGCACCACAAGGGCGTATCTGTCTGCTCACCCAGCCGCGCAGTTGGGGGCTGTCCTTCAATCCGATCAGCCTGTTTTACTGCTTCGAATCCGACGGCAGTCTGGCCGCCATCCTCTGTGAAGTCAGCAATACCCCCTGGCGAGAGCGTTACCACTACGTACTGCCGACCCACGCCAGCGGTGAGTCGCGCCATCGGGTGAGCAAGGGGTTTCATGTATCGCCCTTCCTGCCCCGCGATCTGCAGTACCGCATGCGTTTCTCTGCTCCCGGGCAAACGCTGCACGTGTCCATGCAGGACTGGCTGGGGGAGGAAAAAATCTTTGAGGCTGGCCTGGGCCTGGAGCGCATCGAGCTGACGCGTCAAAGCCTGCACCGCCACCTTCTGGCCTTCCCCTGGATGACCGGCAAAACCCTGATCGGCATTTACTGGCAGGCCCTGCGTCTGCTGCTCAAGCGTCTGCCACTGTTTTCCCATGAAGCCGCAACCGGTGAATACCTCACCGCAGAGCTGGAGTCGCGCCATGACAAATCCTAGCCTCAACCCCTCCAGCACCTGTAGCTCCACGGCCAGCGGACCGGGCGCCCGTCTGTTGAAGAAATTGGTGTTGCGTCAGTTGGCGCAACTGCGTCACGGGCACTTGGTGGTCATCGTCGACGGTCAGCCCTTGAGCTTCGGCCAGCCAGGCGAGGGGTTGCATGGCGAGATCGAAGTGCATGATTCGGCGCTCTGGCCAATGGTGGCGGCGAATGGCTCGATTGGTGCTGGCGAGGCCTATATCCACGGCTACTGGAGCAGCCCGGACCTGACCGCAGTGGTGCGCATTTTCGTTGCCAACCTCGATGTGCTGGATGGCATGGAGCGCGGCCTGGCACGTATACGCCGTCCGCTGACCAAAGCCCTTCACTGGCTCAACCGCAATACGCGTCGGGGCTCGCAGCGCAATATTTCAGCTCACTACGACCTGGGCAACAAGTTGTTCGAACAGCTGCTGGACCCGACCATGATGTATTCGGCGGCCATGTTCCGCTCCACCAGCGACAGCCTCGAACAAGCCCAAATGTACAAACTGGAGTGCATCTGCCAAAAGCTCGATCTCAAACCCGGTGACCACCTGCTGGAGATCGGTACCGGCTGGGGCAGTATGGCGCTCTATGCGGCCACCCACTACGGCTGCAAGGTCACTACCACCACCCTCTCCCATGAACAGTTTGAGTACACCCGGCGCCGAATCGAGGAGCAGGGCCTCCAGGAGCGCATCACCTTGCTGTTGCAGGACTATCGTGACCTGACAGGCAAGTACGACAAGCTGGTGTCGATCGAGATGATCGAGGCCGTCGGCCACCGCTTCCTGCCCACCTACTTCAAACAGTGCGCGCATCTGCTCAAAGAACACGGACTGATGCTGTTGCAGGCGATCACCATTCGGGACCAGCGCTACGAGCAGGCGAAGAAAACCGTCGACTTTATCCAGCGCTACATTTTCCCCGGTGGTGCCTTGCCTTCGGTCAGCGCGATGCTGAACACCATCAGTCGCGACACCGACCTGAACCTTCACCACATGGAGGACTTCGGTCTTCATTACGCTCGTACCCTGCGCATGTGGCACGACAACCTGCGACGCAGCCGGCATAACCTGGAAGCACTGGGTTACGACCAGACGTTCTATCGCCTCTGGAAGTTCTACCTGTGTTACTGCGAAGGTGGCTTTCTGGAGCGAAGCATCGGCACCGCGCATCTATTGCTCGCCAAGCCAGGGGCAAGACCGGCGCCCTTCGAGCTGAAGGCGTGAGCGGACGAGGCCGGTTATTGGTCAACGCCGGTCTATTCCAACTCGGGTGGTTCGCCTGTGTATTGGGCGCTCATCGGCCCTGGCTGTTGCTGGTCGCAATTGCCTGTCTTGCCTTACACCTGTTCTGGATCGCAAACGCGAGTAATGAGTGGCCCAGTCTGTTGCGGGTGGCAGCCTCGGGCTGGATTCTGGACACCACGCTGATGCACCTCGGGCTATTCCACTTTTCCGGCGCCACTGTAGTTCTGCCACTTTGGCTGGCATTGCTTTGGCTGCTTTTCGCCAGCACCTTGCGCTACAGCCTGAGCTGGACAAACCGACCCTGGTGGCTGGGCAGCCTGGCAGGCGCTATCGGCGGGCCGCTCTCCTATTGGGGTGGCGCAAGGTTGGCAGAAGTGGGATTGCCCCTGGGTGTGTGGCCGAGCATTCTGTTGCTCGCATCGATATGGGCACTATTGATGCCGGCGCTGCACTGGATGGCCGGACCGCGTGTTCGTTGACTCAAGGCGACGTGTTCACTTGCTCGACGGCCTCAGGGTTTCGCTGCGCCCAGCAATTGGGCACGCAACTGTGGATCGCGTGTTCGGGGGTCAAGCCAGATTGCGAAAAAGGCTTTGGCGAACGCATCGTCGCGCACCACATGCCGCAGGTTCTCGCCTACATAAAAACGTACGCCCTCTCCCGGCATAAAGACTCCGGTTATGCGGTCACCTGCGCGTACATCGACGAACGCGCTCTGCATCTCCCGCTTCCAGCGAGCAATCAGCTGTGAGTTTCCGGCACTCGGCGACAGGCGACGGATTTCCTTGATGCTGGCTTCCACCAGATCATCGCGACTGATCGCACGACTGTAGGTCAGCTCCAGCGCAAAAGGCACATCTGCCCCCGGCGCTTTACCCGCAATCAGGCGTGGGCTCCAGAGCTGGGCGCTGTAGATGGAGAACCCAAAAACCCGCATGTCACCGCTACCCGACAGACGTGCATCGGGTAAGGCTTCACGCCAGCCAGCAAACAGTTCTGCACTCTGGAGCATCAGCACAAGGCAGATAGCGTGGCGGATCGAGCGTTCCGGCTGCCAAGTCATGCGAAAAGCCTCGATAGGACTTAATGGGCGCCTTTAAAACTTATACCAAATCATGATTTTGTACAGCCATTGCCTGGGAGTGATGGTCGCTGCGGGTACGGCTGTAATTATCCAAAGTGCGTTGAGCTTCGTATGCGCGCCGTCACGGTTTCCAGCTATTGCGATACTTGCGGCAAAGCATGAACGACATCCGCAACCATCTTCTCAGCACTGATCGTGCCGTCAATCCGCAAGACAGGAACAGTCTGCTCTGTTAGCCAGGCCTCGTGCCACGCTCGATTGCGTCCCGAAAAATTCGGATTGTCGTACTGCGAGGCCCACTCGCGGAAAGCCACATGTATCTCATGCATGTCACCACCCGGCGCTATGCGATTTCCGAAGCGTTCCTTCTCACGTGCGGCCAGCCTTTCAAGGCGAACGGGCGTTGGTGTTTCAACGAACACGATCAGATCGACATCGGTTATCAACGCATCGCCCCAGCCCATGCAAGAACCGGTCAGCACCCAATCGTCACCCTCGAATTTTTGCCGGATCAACACCACTCGCTCACCGGGAGGCCGTTTGGTGGTGAAGGGAGGGTTGGTAGGCATCCAGAAAAAATCATCGACATCGACATGTCGTACGTTGAGTAGAGCTGCGGTGTTCTGACCCAAAGTGGTCACGCCTGCACAGGAAGCACCTGTAATGTAAATCCGCATTTTTTCCTCCATGGAGACAGGTCGGTTACGAGGTCGGCAAGATATCCCATCCTTGACCCAGCCTCTCTTTTTTTCTGGGTTGTGAATGACTGCTTGCAGTTTTGCGGCCTGAGCATGCCAATTTATGCGGTCGCAGGAAGCGCGCCTACAAGCTTTAAACACGCCTCGAGAGCGCGTGTTTAAAAGCCTTCGGAATTACTTCCGGAAAGCTACAAGACCTTGCGCCGTTGCCTACCGCTACGCCAGAATCCGCCGGCTTGTGCGCCTTGGGGCCGCTGGGTAACTTGATTCGCATCACTGCCTTGGTGATACGGGTTTAGCAGCTCGTGGTATTTAGCAAGGTGCATAGCGCTCCCTTCAGTCAGGCATCCATTTGCCTGCGCTCAATGGTAGCTGTGCGCAGGGCGCCTTCGGGCGCGCCGGTTTTGCTAACTCCCCGGTCTGCTAACCTGCGCACAGCCGCCACCCCTCGTTTAGCAGCGATGGTTAACGGCATTTTTGGAGTTAGCAAAAATGTTCAAAGTCACACCCAATCCCCCGGAAACCGATCCAACCTCGCCGCACGATCCCAACCTTGATCCCCCCTCAACCGCCGACATCAAAGCCACACCTCGAACACCCAGTACCCTCTTCACCGTCAACCCCGAAACCCGAACCGAGGACCTGATGGTCTACCTCGTCGAAACCCTCGCCTCGGTCGACGTCATGGTCCATCACCTCGTCGATCATCTGGACGGCGGTTTACGCAATGCCCTGCTGGGCATTTCCAACAGCATCATGCTGGCGGAGATCACCGCGAATCGGGTTCTCGATCAGCTCGACCCACCCTGACTCAATGTTGAAATGCGTTCCCCTGTAGGAGCGAGCTTGCTCGCGATGGTGGCCCGGACACCGCGGGGCATCAGGCAGCCCGCGTTATCGTTGACCACCATTCGCGGGCAAGCCACGCTCCCACAGGTTTTATGTGTCGACCGCAAATAGTGCGCACGACAAAAATCCTGTAGGAGCGAGCACGCTCGCGATGGTGGCCCAGTCAGCGCGGGGCATCAGGCAGCCAGCGTTATCGTTGACCGCTATCGCGAGCAGGCTCGCTCCCACAGGTTGTAGATGTCGGCTGAAGGTTGAGCGCGACACCCATCCCGTCACTCGAACTTTTTTTGGGCACACATGTCGGAATCGTGAAGCTGTCTGGTCAGTACTGTTGGTTTGAATGCTAGAGTTCTCCCTTTTTTGACCACAGTGTCTGGCCCATGCGGCCCTATCAAGAGCGCAACCCATGCAACCAAAGGCCCGTGAAGTTTATGTGCCACCGGTGCTTCAGGATCTGCGGGCCGGTACGGCCCAACTGCACATCGCACTGGAAAAACGTCTTCCTTTTTTCTCCGATTCCCTTGACATCCAAGCCTTCCACAAGCTGATGCAGGCCTATTACGGCTTCTATCTGCCGGTGGAGAACGCTTTGCGGGACAGCTCCGCGATCCCTGTCGATTTCGATCTGGCGCCCCGGCTCAAAGCCCAAACCTTGCGCAGCGACCTGCAGGCCCTGGGCATGTCAGCCACGATGATCGACGAGCTGCCGATGTGCGAGCAGTTGCCGTTGATCGATTCCAGCGCCGCCTGCCTGGGTGTGCTGTATGTACTCGAGGGTGCGACGCTCGGCGGGCAGATCCTGCGCCGGGAAATCGCCAGCCGTTTGCATCTGGATGCCGAGAACGGTGCAGCCTTTCTCGATATCTATGGCGCAGCGACCGGACGCCGCTGGCGTGACTTCATCGAATACCTGGGCGCTCAGCCGATGCAGGCGAGCGAACGCGATGCGGTTGTAACGGCTGCACAAACTACATTCAGCTGTTTCGAACAGTGGCTCGACAGTCGAGAGGTACTGGCATGAACCTGCAAGACCAACAAGTTTTCGAAGAATTGCTCGCCAACTGTGCCGACGAGCCGATCCGTTTTCCCGGTGCGATTCAGCCCCATGGATTGCTGCTGACATTGAGCGAGCCGGCGCTTGAAATCATTCAGATCAGCGCCAACGTCGAGACCCTGCTCGGGCGTGCGGCGCTGGAGCTGGTCGGTCGACCGCTGCATAGCCTGATCGGTATCGAATACGCCGAAGCGGTTCGCGAGATTTCGCTGCAACCGATGTTGACCGGCGCGCAACCGCTTCTGTTGCGCCTTGACGGTACAACGTTCGACGCCCTGCTCCACCGCCATCAGGACGTGTTGATCCTGGAGCTGGAAATCCACGTGGACAACTTCAAGCCCCGCAACGTGGCGGGCAGCGAAACCCATCTGGGGCGCATGCTCCAGCGTTTGCAGGCAGCCACGACGTTGCAGGCGCTGTATGACATCAGCGTCAAGGAAATCCAGGCCATGACCGGTTACGACCGGGTGCTGATCTATCGCTTCGAAGAGGAAGGACACGGTCAGGTCATTGCCGAAGCATCCGACCCGTCGATGGAAGTCTTCAACGGCCTGTTTTTCCCGGCCTCCGATATTCCCGAGCAGGCGCGCGAGCTTTATCGCACCAACTGGCTGCGGATCATCCCCGATGCCGCGTACCAACCGGTGCCGCTGGTGCCCAAGCTGCGCCCGGATACGCAAACACCGCTGGATCTGAGTTTCGCCACGCTGCGTAGCGTTTCGCCGATTCACTGCCAATACATGAAGAACATGGGCGTGCTGTCGTCGATGAGCATTTCCCTGCTTCGAGGCGACAAGCTCTGGGGGCTGATCAGCTGCGGCAATCGTGTACCGCTGCACGTGCCCCATGAACTGCGCACCGCGTGCCAGACCATCGGTCAGGTGTTGTCGCTGCAGATCAGCGCGATGGAGTCGCTGGAGATCAGTCGTCAGCGCGAAGATAAAATCGAAGCGCTGGCGCTGCTCAATCAGGCCATGATCGACTCGCCGCATAACGTCTTTGACGGATTGGCCGGGCAGCCGCAGGTGCTGATGGCGCTGACCGGAGCCGCGGGCGTGGCGATCATCGAAGACAAGCAGTTGCACCGTTACGGCAACTGTCCTGAGCCGGAAGATATTCGTGCTTTGCACAAGTGGTTGCAGGAGAGCGGTGAGGCGGTATTTTCCAGCCATCATCTCTCTAGCGTTTACCCGCCGGCCGCGCAGTTTCAGCAAGTGGCCAGCGGCCTGCTCGCCATGACGCTGCCTAAACCTGTGGACAACGGCGTGTTGTGGTTCCGTGCGGAGGTCAAGGAAAACATCAACTGGAGTGGCGACCCTCGCAAACCGCTGGATCTTGAAAACTCCGACACCGGCCTGCGCCTGCGCCCACGCACCTCGTTCGAGATCTGGAAGGTCGAGATGGCCGGGATCTCCGCCAAGTGGAGCCATGGCGATCTGTTTGCCGCCAACGATCTGCGGCGCTCGGCTTTGGAAAACGACCTGGCCCGCCAGGTGCGCCGTGAGCAGGAAGCCGTGCGTGCCCGCGATGACCTGGTGGCGGTGGTCTCCCATGACCTGCGCAACCCGATGACGGTCATATCGATGCTGTGCGGCATGATGCAGAAAACCTTCAGCTCCGACGGCCCGCACACCTCGCGACGCATGACCACAGCGCTGGACACCATGCAACAAGCCGCCGGGCGGATGAACACCCTGCTGGAAGACTTGCTCGACACCTCGAAAATCGACGCCGGGCGCTACATCATCAAGCCCCGCAAACTTGACGTCGCACAGATGTTCGAAGAGGCGCAGACACTGCTTGCGCCGTTGGCGCTGGACAAGGACATCAGCATTTCCTTCGAGGCCGCGCCCGATTTACGAGTCCACGCCGACCCCGAGCGCATGTTCCAGGTCCTGTCGAATCTGGTCAGCAATGCAATCAAATTCACCCCACGACTGGGCTCGGTGAACGTGCACGCAGAGTCGGTCGGTAATGACATCGTCTTCACGGTGCATGACACCGGCGAGGGTATTCCCGAACACAATCTGCCCCATGTGTTCGATCGCTACTGGACAGTCAAGGAAGGCAACCCGACCGGCACAGGGCTCGGTCTTTACATCACCCAGGGCATCGTGGAAGCGCACGGCGGGAAGATTTCTGCCGAAAGCGAACCGGGCAAAGGTTCTCGGTTCAGGTTTACGGTGCCGGTGTCTGCGGAGATCTGACTGGCTGATCACCCCGGGGTGCTGCCCGATACGAGAGACCGATACTCATACTTCGACGTCGTTATTTCATGCTTAGGTATGACTGAACACATGGCGCGCCAAACCCTTGTATGAGTATCGGGTGACACACGAAGACTGTTAAATTCTGCGCCCTGAGTACGCCCCTACATGCAGGTAAATCGCAGGAAAATCAGTCCGAATGAAAATGGCAACTTCAGTCGTGCCCGGACACTGTGCCGGGATCAATTCAGCGTCGCATGTATGGATGCTGAAGTTGGGCGCGGTCACGCTGACGCTGATGATTTTCCTGGTCGACTGGTTGAGCTCGCTCGATGTGGCCATCGCGGTGCTTTATGTCGCTGTCATCCTGATCTCCAGCGATCTGTTTTCTTACCGAGGCATGCAGGCGGTTTCAGGCTTGTGCGGCCTGTTGACACTGGGCGCCTACCTGCTTTCCCACGAAGACACATGGCTGGCGCCGCCTTTCGCTCGCTGCCTGGTGAGCCTTGCCGCAATAACCATCACCGCGATCCTGGCATTGAAATGCAAAGCAGCCAGAGATGCGCTGGTGGAACAGGTACAACTGTTGCGTCGCAGCGAGGCGTTATTGGCCGGGGCCCAGCGGCTGAGCAGCACCGGCAGCCTTGGCCTGAAGATGCCCGATGGGCAAGTGGACTTGTCCGAGGAGGCCAGACGGATATTCGAGTTCGAGGGCCGATTGCAGCCGACAGTGCAGCAGATAATCGCGCGCGCACATCCGGACGACACTGACGATCTGAAAAAACTGATTCAGCAGGTCCATGCCCAGCACGATTGCCCGCAGACAGAGTTCCGGTTACTGATGCCCGATGGACGTTGCAAAAATGTACGCATGCTGGCGCAGCGAATGACTGACTCATCCGGTGGCTGCGAGTACCTGGGCGCGCTGATGGATGTCACCGCCGCAAAAAACGCGGAAGAGGCACTTCATCAGTCACAGTCTCAGTTGGCGCACATCACCCGCGTAACGGTTCTGGGCGAGATGGCGGCGTCCATCGCCCATGAGGTCAATCAACCACTCGCGGCGGTCGCGACCAATGCTGAGGCGGGTTTACGATGGCTTGACCGGGAGGAGCCGAACGTCGCCGAAGTGCATGGCGCCGTTCAGCGCATCATGAGCGAAGCTCATCGGGCGAGCGAAGTCATCCGCCGGATTCGCGCTCTGTCGTGCAAAACCGAGCCCCATTACTCGCCGATCGACCTTCAGGACGTACTGCAGGAGGCACTGCTGCTCACCCGCCGGGAAACAAGACGGCACAAGGTCAACATCGAGCTCAAATCGCAGGCTGACGGTCTCTGGGTCCAGGGCGATCGCATTCAGTTGCAGCAGGTGATCATCAATTTGCTGCTGAACGCTTTGCAGGCTTTGTCATCCATGCACGCCAAAGGACGACGGCTGGTTATCGTGCTGGACACGGCGCCGAACAGTCAGGTGACGTTACGCGTTCAGGACAACGGTCCTGGCATCCCCGCAGAAATCCTGCCCAGGCTATTCGAGGCGTTCTTTACCACCAAAGCCGAAGGGATGGGCATGGGCCTGTCGATTTGCCGATCGATAATCGAAGCGCATGGCGGGCGGATCTGGGCTGAAAGCGAACCGGGACGTGGTGCCAGTGTATGTTTCTCTCTTGCGGGCGGGACTCCCGGCTCATCCTGAGCCAGGAGCCTGTCTGCTCTCTCCAAAGTGAGCTGATGCCTCGACCCTGTTCACGGGACAGGATCAAGGCATTCAGGCTTCAGTCAGGCCTTGCTGTCCTTGGCCAGCATCGCTTTGGGAATCAGCAGGATCAGCACACAGCTCACCAACAGGCATCCACCCAGCACATAGGTGCCGTTGTTCATGTCGCCCGTCAGAGTTTCGGCGGTGGCGGTAATCATCGAGCCGGTGAACCCGGAAAGGTTGCCGATCGCGTTGATCATGCCGATGCCCGCCGCTGCTGCCACACCCGACAGAACCGTGCCCGGCAAGGTCCAGAAGATCGGCATCAGACTCAGCAGACCCGATGCCGAGACGCTGAGGAAGAAGATCGACACCGGCAGGTTGTGGGCGAAGAAGGCGCTGCCGATCAGGCCCATGCCACCGATGAATGCCGGAACCGCTGCGTGCCAGCGACGCTCGCCGGTTTTATTGGAGTGCCAGGCGTTGAGTGTCATGGCCACGATGGCGGTGGCGTAGGGAATCGCCGTCAGCAGACCGATGTCCAGAGTATTGGAGATACCGGTGGATTTGATGATGGTCGGCATCCAGAACGCGAGCCCGTAGAAACCGGTGTTGAAGGTCAGCAGAATCGCCACCAGCAACCATACCCGACCGTTGAAGATCACATCCCGCAGGCTCGAAGCTTTCGACTTGTTGTCCTGGTCGAGATTGTTCTTGAGCATGTGTTTTTCGGCGGCCGTCAGCCACTTTGCGTTGTCGATTTTGTCGACCAGCAACGTCACCACCACCACGGCCATGATCAGCGACGGGATGCCCTCAATGATCAGCATCCACTGCCAACCGGCCATGCCGTGCACGCCTTTCATCGACTCCATCAACCAGCCGGAAAGAATCCCGCCCAGCGTCAGGCTGATCGGCATCGCCATCAGGAACCCGGCCATAACCCGGCTCTGACGGTGCGTCGGGAACCAGTAGTTGAGGTAGAGAATCACCCCCGGGAAGAAGCCGGCTTCGCAGATACCCAGCAGGAAGCGCAGCACGTAAAACATGGTCTCCGGTTCGATATGGAAGAACTTGGCCAGCGGCACGGTGAAGGCCACCCCCATGGAGACGATGCTCCAGCTGATCATGATTCGGGCGATCCAGAGCCGTGCGCCGAAGCGATGCAGGAACAGGTTGCTGGGGACTTCGAAAAGGAAATAACCCCAGAAGAAAATGCTCGCACCGAGGGCGTAGACGGTGTTGCTGAATTGCAGATCGTTGAGCATGTCCAGCTTGGCGAACCCGATGTTGACCCGATCCAGGTACGCCGCCATGTAGCAGAACAACAGGATCGGCAGGATACGCAGGATGACCTTGCGATACGTACGATCCTCGGAAGTAAGCTCCGCCGAGCCCTCTCTTTCGAGGGAGCGCTGAGATATTGATTCCATGTGTAGACCTCAAGGCATGTCGTCATGCCGATTGTTTTTGTTTTGGCTTGCGACCTTGAGTTCCCCGAACCGAATAACGGAAATCGGTGGGGAGAAAAGGGCTCTGCAAGATAGGCTGTTACCGGTAACATTTTTAATTTAACAACGAGTTCCGGAGCAGCGCAAGCCGCTCCGATCAAAAAAAATCAGGTGCTTTCCCGTGCCAGGATCTTGAACTCGATGACATCGGACTGTCGTGGACGAGGCAGCCCAAGGCGCTGCGCGTTGGCACTGTCGACGAGCAATTCGCCGGCGCGTCGGCCAATCCGGTAAGGGTCCACCGAGACGGTGGTGATGGTTGGCGTGCAATAGCGCGAGACTTCGAAATCACCGAAACCGGCGATCGCGATGTCATCGGGTACTCGTCGCCCTTGGCGATGACATTCCATGATCGCGCCGAAGGCCGACAGGTCACTCACGCACATGACCGCGTCGGTGTCCGGCCATTTTTCCAGCAGCCGTTTCACGGTCTCTCCACCGTGGCTCATCGTGATGGGCGATTCACCATGCTCCATCACCCTGGGCTCCCCTGCCCCCACCGCCGCGACAGCTTGCAGGTAGCCTTGCAGGCGTTGCTGCCCCCGATGGTCGAGAACCGATGCGCCGCCGATGTAGCCAATTCGCCGATAGCCCTGCTGGTAAAGGTGTTCGTACAGGGCTGCGGCAGCGGCGGCGTTACAGAAACCCACCGACTGCTCGATAGGATCGGCTGGAATGTCCCAGGTCTCCACCACCGGGACTTGTGCCTGACGCAACAGCTTGCGGGTTTCTTCCAGGTGCGCGCTGCCGGTCAACATCACTCCGACCGGCCGATGGCGCAACAGCGTGCGAACCAGCAACGCCTCCTGCTCCAGGTGGTAATCGGTATCGCCCAACAGCAGGCACAGACCATGCCCGCTCACGGCATCGTTGAGGCCGCGCACGGTATCGGCAAAGTTCGAACTCGCCAGGGACGGCACCAGCGCGACGATGAATTCAGAGCGGCCCGTGGACAAGGTGCCCGCGGTGGCATCAGGCAGATAACCGAGGCTATCGATCGCATCCAGAACCAGCTTCTGCGTGCGCTCGGAAACGTCGCGACCGGCCAGTACGCGGGACACCGTCATCTTCGAAACACCAGCCAGCTTGGCGACATCGGCCATGCGCGGCGGCGTCGTGGTTTTGCTTGAATCCTCGGAACTCATGAACGTCCTGTCTTCGCTGAAAAATGACCGGGCGGATCATGTCAATCAACGCCGCCGATACGGATGGTGGCCGATTATACATGGGCTGTCACATACCGGCTCTGCTCCCGGCAGAGGGTAATCTCGCCATTGGAAACTTCAGAGCAAGCACTTTACAAAAAAAATGTTACCGGTAACATCAGGCCAAACAGGACACCAATCGATGCCGCCCAACGCGCATTGAAGTTCGCCATAAATCCAACAAGAGAAATGACCCATGCCTGATAAAACTCCTCTGTCCCTGCGCAGCCAGCAATGGTTCGACGATCCGGATCATGCGGACATGACCGCGCTCTACGTCGAACGCTTCATGAACTACGGCATGACGCGCGAGGAGTTGCAATCGGGTCGCCCCATCATCGGCATCGCCCAGACCGGTAGCGATCTTGCGCCGTGCAACCGTCACCACCTTGAACTCTCTCAACGCACCAAGGCGGGCATTCGCGACGCCGGCGGCATTCCGATGGAATTCCCCGTTCACCCGATGGCCGAACAGACCCGTCGCCCCACTGCCGCGCTGGACCGCAACCTGGCGTACCTGGGTCTGGTCGAGATTCTTCATGGCTTCCCGCTCGATGGCGTGGTGCTGACCACGGGATGCGACAAGACCACCCCGGCCTGCCTGATGGCGGCAGCGACGGTCGATATCCCGGCGATCGTCTTGTCCGGCGGACCGATGCTCGATGGCCACCACAAGGGCCAGTTGATCGGCTCCGGCACCGTGCTATGGCATGCGCGCAACCTGCTCGCCAGCGGCGAGATCGATTACGAAGGTTTCATGGAGATGACCACCGCGGCCTCTCCTTCGATTGGTCACTGCAATACCATGGGCACCGCGTTGTCGATGAACGCGCTGGCCGAAGCCCTGGGCATGTCGCTGCCAGGCTGTGCGAGCATCCCGGCGGCCTATCGCGAACGCGGCCAGATGGCCTATGCCACGGGCAAACGCATCGTCGAGATGGTTCGCCAGGACATTCGTCCTTCCGGGATCATGACCCGCGAATCTTTCGAGAACGCCATCGCCGTGGCCTCTGCCCTGGGCGCCTCGACCAATTGCCCGCCGCACCTGATCGCGATCGCGCGGCACAGCGGCATCGACCTGAGCCTGGAGGACTGGCAACGCATCGGCGAAGACGTGCCGCTGCTGGTCAATTGCATGCCCGCCGGTAAATACCTGGGCGAAGGCTTCCACCGCGCCGGCGGTGTTCCCGCGGTCATGCATGAACTGAAGAATGCCGGTCGCTTGCACGAAGACTGCGCCACGGTCTCGGGCAAAACCATCGGCGAAATCGTCAGCAACAGCGCGGCCAGCGATCCGGATGTCATCCATGCCTTTGAAGACCCGCTGATCCAGCGCGCCGGATTCATTGTGTTGAGCGGTAACTTCTTCGACAGCGCCATCATGAAGATGTCGGTGGTGGGCGAGGCCTTCCGTAAAACCTACCTGTCCGAACCTGGCGCAGAGAACACCTTCGAAGCCCGCGCCATCGTGTTCGAAGGCCCCGAGGACTATCACGCGCGCATCAACGACCCGGCACTGGACATCGACGAACGTTGCATCCTGGTCATCCGGGGCTGCGGGACCGTGGGTTATCCCGGCAGCGCCGAAGTGGTCAACATGGCGCCACCGGCGCATCTGATCAAACGCGGCATCGATTCGCTGCCCTGCCTGGGTGACGGGCGCCAGAGCGGCACCTCCGCCAGCCCGTCGATTCTCAACATGTCCCCGGAAGCTGCGGTGGGTGGCG
The DNA here is from genome assembly GCF_054070595.1 of Pseudomonas sp. SDO55104_S430. Lineage (NCBI taxonomy): Bacteria > Pseudomonadati > Pseudomonadota > Gammaproteobacteria > Pseudomonadales > Pseudomonadaceae > Pseudomonas > Pseudomonas sp. SDO55104_S430. The sequence goes on from NZ_JBSVXG010000012.1 coordinate 61,394, forward strand.
GGATCGGCCTGCTGGAAACCAATGACCGCCTGCGCGTCGACCTCAATGCGCGCCGAGTGGATCTGCTGGTCGATGAAAGCGAAATGGCCCGTCGTCAGGCCGCCTTCAAACCGACCATCCCGGCCTCGCAAACGCCCTGGCAGGAAATCTATCGCCAGCAGGTCGGCCAACTTTCGACCGGTGGTTGCCTGGAGCCCGCAACCTTGCACTTGCGGGTCATCGCGCGCAGCGGCAATCCACGTCACTCCCACTGATTGGCACATTCTGCAGAGGTATTTCCATGTCCACTTCCACCGTTGCAAACACTTTGTCGGACCTGTACGCCACCGCTCAGGATGTCTCGCAAGGCACCTGGATCAGCCGCGTCTGGATCCCTGGCGCCGCCCCGGGGCCTGCCGTGGTTCTGCTTGAAGACCGCCAGGTCCATGACATCAGCGCACGGGTAGCGACCGTATCCGCGCTATTGGAACTCGATGATCCCGTTGCCTACCTGCGCAGCCTGCCGTTGCAGCAGCCGCTGATCGGTCTCGACGACTTGCTGCGCAACAGCGACGCCGCGAACCGCGACGAAACCCGGCCATGGCTGCTGGCGCCCATAGACCTGCAAGCGGTGAAAGCCGCCGGCGTGACCTTTGCCACCAGCATGCTCGAACGCGTGGTCGAGGAGCAGGCCAAGGGCGACCCGGCCAAGGCCGACAGCATTCGCGCGACACTGGTGCAAAGCATCGGCGCTGACCTGGGCGACATCGTGCCGGGCTCGGTGCAGGCCGCCGCGCTCAAGGAAGTGCTGATCAGCCAGGGCATGTGGTCGCAGTACCTGGAAGTGGGCATCGGACCGGACGCCGAGATTTTCACCAAGGCGCAACCACTGTCGGCGGTGGGTTTTGGATCGGATATCGGCATTCATCCCAAGTCCAGCTGGAACAACCCCGAGCCTGAAGTGGTGCTGGCCGTTTCCAGTCGCGGCAAGATCCAGGGCGCGACCCTGGGCAATGACGTCAATCTGCGCGACTTCGAAGGCCGCAGCGCCCTGTTGCTGTCCAAGGCCAAGGACAACAATGCATCGACCTCCCTTGGTCCTTTCATCCGCCTGTTCGATGAGACCTTCGGCATCGAGGATGTCCGTTCGGCGGAAGTCGCCCTGCGGGTCGAGGGCCAGGATGGCTTCATTCTCGACGGCAGCAGCTCCATGAACCAGATCAGCCGCGATCCAACGGATCTGGTGGCGCAAACGCTCAACGAGAACCATCAATACCCCGATGGCTTCGTGCTGTTTCTCGGCACCCTGTTTGCCCCCAAGCAGGACCGCGATCTCCCGGGAGGAGGCTTCACACACAAAGTGGGTGACACCGTCGCCATCAGCAGCCCCAAGCTCGGCACGCTGGTGAACCGGGTGACGACGAGCAATCGCGCTCCGGCCTGGCAGATGGGTTATCGCGCCCTGCTCGACAACCTGCACGGCCGCGGCCTGGTCGATGCCGCGATCAAGCCACGCTAACCCTCAGGAGCATGACGATGAGTGATTACACCGGACACAACTTTATCAATGGCCAACGCAGCGCTGCGGGACACGGGAGCCTGCAAAGTTTCGACGCGACCACCGGCGAGCCGCTGCCAGGTTTTTACAGCGAGGCCACGCGTGAAGAAGTAGACGCAGCCGCTCAAGCAGCAGCAACGGCCTACCAGCCTTACCGCACGTTGCCTGCCACTCGACGCGCCGCCTTTCTCGACGCCATCGCCGATGAGCTCGACGCACTGGACGAAGAGTTCATCGCAACGGTTTGCCGGGAAACGGCGTTGCCTGCTGCACGTATTCAAGGTGAGCGTGCTCGCACCAGCGGCCAGATGAGGCTGTTTGCCAAGGTCCTGCGCCGGGGTGATTTTTTCGGCGCGCGGATCGACCGCGCCCTGCCCGATCGCCAGCCGCTGTCACGCCCCGATTTACGCCAGTACCACATCGGGATCGGCCCGGTTGCCGTGTTCGGCGCGAGCAATTTCCCCCTCGCCTTCTCTACCGCGGGTGGCGATACCGCCGCAGCGCTGGCCGCCGGTTGCCCGGTGGTTTTCAAGGCCCACCCGGGTCATATGGCTACCGCCGAGCGCGTGGCTCTGGCCATCATCCGCGCCGCCGAAAAGACTGAAATGCCCGCGGGCGTCTTCAACATGATTTATGGCGGCATGGTGGGCGCCTGGCTGGTGCAACATCCGGCGATCAAGGCGGTCGGTTTCACCGGCTCGCTCAAGGGTGGACGGGCACTGTGTGATTTGGCGGCGGCACGGCCGGAACCGATCCCGGTATTCGCCGAGATGTCGAGCGTCAATCCCGTGCTGGTACTGCCCGAAGCATTGAAAGTTCGCGGATCGAAAATCGCGGCCGAGCTCAGCGCTTCGGTGGTCCAGGGTGCCGGACAGTTCTGCACCAAACCCGGCATGGTCATCGGCATACGCTCACCCGAGTTCCAGGCATTTCTCGATGAGCTGGCGCAGCAGATCAACGCCCATCCGGCGCAAACACTGTTGAACGCCGGCGGTTTGTGCAATTACACCGATGGCTTGACCCGTCTGCACGAGCACCCGCAGATCCAGCATCGCGCTGGGCAACCTCAAGCCGGTGGCCAGGCCCATCCGCAATTGTATGAAGCAGCCGCCGAGTTGCTGATCAACGGTGACGAGCTGCTGCAGCATGAAGTATTCGGCCCGGTCGTCGTGGTCGTTGCGGTGAAAGATCGCGAGGAACTCCAGCGAGCATTACAAGGCCTGCAAGGCCAACTGACCGCCACTCTGATCGCCGAGCCCGCGGACCTGGAAGCATTCGCGGATCTGACGCCATTGCTGGAACTCAAAGCCGGTCGCCTGCTGCTCAACGGATATCCCACCGGAGTCGAAGTCTGCGACGCGATGGTCCACGGCGGTCCCTACCCTGCTACTTCGGATGCACGCGGATCGTCCGTGGGCACCGTGTCCATCAATCGTTTCCTGCGCCCGATCTGTTTCCAGAACTACCCGGACAATCTGCTGCCTGATGCGCTGAAGAATGCGAATCCGTTGGGGATTGCGCGGTTGGTGGATGGCGTGAGTACGACTGAGGCCGTCAGTTAAGGCCAAACCCGGTCCCTGTAGCAGCTGGCGAAGCCTGCGTCCGGCTGCGAAGCAGTAGTAAATCCTGAGCGCGGGGTACACCTGACACACCGCGTTGCCCGATT
>NZ_JBSVXG010000013.1:0-61983 GCF_054070595.1 Pseudomonas sp. SDO55104_S430
TGCATTTCCCTGTAGGAGCTGCCGCAGGCTGCGATCTTTTGATCTTCAGCTCAACCGAAACCCACCCATCTGCCGCGCCAGATCATCCGCCAACCGCTGCAACGTCTGACAATCCTCCCGGCAAGCCCTGACCTCCCCCGCCGTCGCCCGCGCCAGGTCGGAAATCCCCTGCACATTGCGGTTGATCTCCTCGGTCACCGCCGACTGCTCTTCCGTCGCCGTCGCCACCTGATGGTTCATGTCGCTGATGCGTTCCACCTGCCCGGTGATCGCGGTCAGCGACGCACCTGTGCGCTGACTGGACTCGACGCCGGTGCCGGTGGCCGCCTGCCCGCTGTGCATCGACGACACGGCATTCTCCGCGCCCTGCTTGAGGCTGCCGATCATCTGTTGAATCTCGTCGGTGGACGACTGCGTGCGTCGCGCCAGGGTCCGCACTTCATCGGCCACCACAGCAAAGCCGCGACCCATGTCCCCGGCCCGCGCCGCTTCGATGGCGGCGTTGAGCGCCAGCAGGTTGGTTTGCTCGGAAATCCCGCGGATCACCGCCAGCACCTGATCGATCGACGCCACCTGATCGGCCAGCTCGCCCACGGCGCTGGCGGCGACGCCGATTTCGTCAGACATGCTTTCGATATGGCGAATCGAGCCGCCGACCACTTCCCGCGCCTGCATGGCTTCATCCCGCGCCGTTTGCGAAGCCACTGCTGCGTTTCCGGCGTTTTGCGCAATTTCCTGCACCGTCAGACCCATTTCGTGGACAGCGGTGGCGACCATGTCGGTCATTTCCTGCTGGCGCCCGGAACGCTCGGCAGTGTTGTCCACCACCCGCGCCACCTGGCCCACCGCGGTGCGCAGTTGTTCGCTGGTGGTCAGCACTTCGCTGATCATGCCGCGCTGGCTGTCGAGGAAGCGATTGAAGCCCCGTGCCAGGTCGCCCAGTTCATCGGCGCGGCTGGAATCCAACCGTTGAGTCAAATCTCCACCACCGCTACCGATGGCCACCAGCGCCGCTGTTACCTGACGAATCGGTCGCACCAGACCACGGGCCAGCAACACCACCAGCAACAGGCACACCAGCGCCACCGCCAGGCCGATGCCGCTGCTCATCCACAGGGCGCTGCGAGCTTCGGCGTAGATCTGCGCCTGTGGCACTTCGGCCACCAGGGTCCAGCCCAGGTCCCGCAATGGCAGACTCAAGGCCAGATAGTCTTCGCCATCGCGGGTAAAGCTACTGTTTGTGGCAGTTTTTTGACCAATGATCGTTTGGGCTGCCGAGGCGCCTATCTGCTCGGCCAGGGTTCGCTTGCCGCTGAATTGCGCTTCGGGATGGACCTGGATCAGACCGTCGGAACGCACGAGATAGACCTTGCCGCGCTCGCCGAAGCTGAAGTTGTGAATCAGCTCGGAGAGCTCTTTCATGCTCAGGCCAAGGCCGGCGACACCCACGACTTTACCGGCCTGCTCGACTTTCAGGTCGATGAACAGCGCCAATTCTCCGGTGGCAGTGTCATTGTCGATGTTGAGGGTGCGCGGCTGGTTGCTATCAAGGAAGGAATAGAACCAGGCGTCCTTGGGATTGGCGCGACTGAGCGAGCGATCCAGGCCTTTTTCGGTGAAATAGTGGTTGGTGGCGGTGCCGATGATCAGCGCGGTAAACGCCTTGTGTTCAGCGCGGATGCCTTCCAGATACTCAACGAATGCGGGAGTTTTGCTGCTGTCTTCGCCGCTGGCCAGCCAGTCGCGGACCATGCTGTTGCTGGCGATGTCCTTGGCGGCGGTGAGGGGCTGGACGAGGATGCGCTCGATGTCGTTGCGCATCGCTTCGATGCTCGACGGCAGCGCCTGTTCGACCAGATAACTCTGGGCAAGACGGTTGACCACGAGGGTATAAATGCCAACCACGATCAGGATGCTGAACAGCAGGGCAGCGCCCATGCTCAGGATCAATTGCCATTGAATACTGCGTCGCCAGAACTGCATGGAGCACCCCCAAAGAATAAGAGGCTGAAACACTGCAACAGCCATGCCGAATGTATACAACTAGTTCGACAATTTATTCTTTGGTTGTGCGCAAAGCCGATCAGGCCTGATTGATCGTCTTGGAAATCACTTCAACCGTGGCGCTGACTTGCTCTTGGTAACGGTCGAGTTCGAGTTTGTGCTGCTTCTTCATTTCGATCTGCTGGGAACACAGGTTCATCGCAGCCAGCACCAACAGTCGGTCACCGATCAGGGTCGGGTACTTCTTTTTGGTTTCGGCCAGGGCTGCCTTGAGCATCAATGCGGCGTCGAGCAGGGTCTGCTCTTCACCTTCCGGCGCCTTGATCGAATAGTCCTCCCCCAGAATCGAGACGACTTTTACCCCAGGACCGTAACTCATGCGCTAACGGGGCCTGCGCTGACACGCTCGACCAGGGCCTGGATGCGCGCGGTGGTGGCGCCTTGTTTCTCTTCCTGTTCCATCAGGCTCAGCTGCAGGCTTTCGTTTTCATCCTTGGCCTGGGCCAGTTCTGCGCTCAGGGCTTGGTTGCTGCCGAGCAGGGTCTGATTCTGTTGTACCAGGTCGCTGACCAGCTGTTCCAATTGGCTAAGGGATGCTTCCAACATTTTGATTTTCCAGGCATTTTCAAAGGGCGCGTACGATAAAGAAAAGTCACCGGGGATGCCAGGGTTAAACAGGCGCAAGGCCTTGATTTTGCTGGCCAGTGAGCTTTCTCGCGAACTTTAGAGACTGTGATTGGCGGATCTGGTTCCTGCACTTCGTCGCCAAAGCACTCAAGGCTTGCGCTTTACACTCTGCGAGGGGGCTTGTGATACCGGCACTCGCAAAAAAGCTTTTTGACAGCATCACATTTCAACAGGTTAGAATCGCTGGCACGCAGACTGCATGGTCAGTTTGTGCCCGTCTTTCAGCTTTCCGGAGTACTGCCTTTGAATGCGACGACCATCAACAGCCTGTTCTTGATCGGCGCGTTGCTGGTGGGTGCAAGCATTCTGGTGAGCTCACTTTCCTCGCGCCTGGGCATCCCGATCCTGGTGATCATCCTGGCCGTGGGCATGACGGCCGGCGTCGATGGCGGCGGCATCATCTTCGATAACTACCCCACGGCCTACCTGGTCGGCAACCTGGCGTTAGCGGTGATCCTGCTCGACGGCGGCTTGCGCACCCGGGTCTCGAGTTTCCGCGTGGCATTATGGCCGGCGCTGTCGCTGGCCACGGTCGGGGTACTGATTACCACCGGGCTGACCGGCATGGCCGCCGCCTGGCTGTTCGACCTGAACATGATTCAGGGCCTGCTGATCGGCGCCATCGTCGGCTCCACCGACGCCGCGGCGGTGTTCTCGCTGCTGGGCGGCAAGGGCCTGAACGAACGGGTCACGGCCAGCCTGGAAATCGAATCCGGTAGTAACGACCCGATGGCGGTGTTCCTCACCGTGACCCTGATCGACATGCTCGCCAGCGGCCAGACCGGCCTGCACTGGAGTCTGCTGACACACTTGCTGCGCGAGTTCGGCATCGGCGGCGTCATCGGTCTGGGCGGCGGCTGGCTGATGCTGCAACTGGTCAACCGTATCAATCTGGCCGCCGGTCTTTATCCGATTTTGGTCATCGCCGGCGGCCTTGTTGTGTTTGCCCTGACGAACGCCCTGCACGGCAGCGGTTTCCTCGCGGTGTACCTGTGCGGTCTGGTGATCGGCAACCGCCCGGTGCGCAGCCGCCATGGCATCCTGCACATGCTCGACGGCATGGCGTGGCTGGCGCAGATCGGCATGTTCCTGGTGCTTGGGCTGCTGGTCACGCCCCACGATCTGCTGCCGATCGCCCTGCCCGCCCTGGCTCTGGCGCTGTGGATGATCCTGTTTGCCCGCCCGCTCTCCGTACTGGTCGGCCTGCTGCCGTTCAAGGCGTTCCACGGACGCGAGAAGGCCTTTATTTCCTGGGTCGGGCTGCGCGGCGCGGTACCGATCATTCTGGCGGTGTTCCCGTTGATGGCGGGCCTGCCTCAAGCCCAGCTCTACTTCAACCTCGCCTTCTTCATCGTGCTGGTGTCGCTGCTGGTGCAGGGCACGAGCCTGCCGTGGGTCGCCAAGCTGTTGAAGGTGACGGTTCCGCCGGAGCCCGCCCCCATTTCCCGCGCGGCGCTGGAAGTGCACGTGACCAGCGAATGGGAGCTGTTCGTTTATCGCCTCGGCGCTGAAAAATGGTGCATCGGTTCACCCCTTCGCGAGCTGAAAATGCCCGAAGGCACCCGTATCGCGGCCCTGTTTCGTGGCCAGCAACTGCTCCATCCGTCGGGTAGTACGGTGCTGGAAGTCGATGATTTACTGTGCGTAATCGGCCATGAACACAACCTCGCGGCCCTCGGAAAACTGTTCAGCCAGGCGCCGCAACGGGGCCTCGATTTGCGCTTCTTCGGCGACTTCGTACTCGAAGGAGACGCCCAGCTGGCCGCGGTTGCCGCCCTGTACGGGTTGAAGGTCGAAGGCATCGATCCGGACATGTCACTGGCCCGCTTCATTGCCCAGAAAGTGGGGGGTGCGCCGGTGGTCGGCGACCAGGTGGAATGGAACAACACCATTTGGACCGTCGCGGTCATGGACGGGAACAAGATCGGCAAAGTGGGCGTCAGATTCCCCGAAGGAAGTCGCCCGGGTCCCGGACTCTTCCTCTAAACTTCATTCTTCGCCTCGCACTTCGATCGGTCTTTATGTCAAGTCTGCGCACCTTTTTTGCCCTGGTTCTGCTGGGGCTGAGTCTTTCTGTCGGCACGCTGCAAGCCGCCGAACCACCCACCCGCGAATCCGTGCAGACGAGTCTGGACAAGATCGCCGACCGCAAGCTGGCGGAGGCTGATCAGAAGGCCCTGCAGTCCGTGCTGCAAGGCACGCTGACCCAGCTCGACAACCGCCGCGATTACGAGCAGAAACTCAACGATCTCAAGCAACAACTGGCGGCCGCGCCCAAGCAGACCATCGAGAACCAGCGTGAACTGACCCGCCTCAAGGCCAGCCCCGTGGTGCCGGTCTCGCAACGCTTCACCAAGGAGTCGATCCAGCAGCTCGAGCAAATGCTCACCGAGCGCGCGACCCAGCAAAGCGATCTGCAAAAGGCCCTGGCCGACGCCAATACTCTGGTCATCACCTCCCAGACTCGCCCCGAGCGCGCCCAGGCGGAAATCGCCACCAGCCAGACCCGCATCCAACAGATCAACAACATCCTCAAGGCCGGCAAGGACGGCGGCAAGACCCTGAGCGCCGAGCAGCGCGACCAGCTCAACGCCGAACTTGTGGCTCTCAACGCGCTGATCCCGCTGCGCCGTCAGGAACTGGCCGGTAACACCCAACTGCAAGACCTGGGCAACAGCCAGCATGATTTGCTCTCAGAACGCTCCGACCGCCTGGATCAGGAAATCCAGGAGCTGCAGACCCTGATCAACCAGAAGCGTCTGGCGCAGTCTCAGGAGACGGTGACCCAGCAGTCCATCGAAGCGCAGAAGGCCGGCGGCAGCAGCCTGTTGGCCACCGAGAGCGCGTTGAACCTCAAGCTCTCCGACTACCTGCTCAAGAGCACCGACCGTCTCAACGAAGTGACCCAGCAGAACCTGCAGACCAAGCAGCAACTGGACAGCGTGACCCAGAGCGATTCGGCCCTGGACGAACAGATCAACGTGCTCAAGGGCAGCCTGCTGCTGTCGAAGATTCTCTATAAGCAGAAACAAGCCCTGCCGCGCCTGAAGGTCGACAAAGATCTGGCCGACCAGATCGCCGACATTCGCCTGTATCAGTTCGAAGTCAGCCAGCAGCGCGAGTTGCTCAGCAACCCGGCCACTTACGTCGACAACCTGCTGTCCAGCCAGCCACCCGAGCAAGTCACCCCGCAGCTGCGCAAAAGCCTGCTGGAACTGGCGACTACCCGGGCCGACCTGCTGGAGCGTTTGAACCGCGAACTGAGCGCGGTGCTCAACGAATCCATCACCCTGCAACTCAATCAGAAGCAATTGCTCAGTACCGCACAAAGCCTGCGGGCGACGCTGGATGAGCAGATGTTCTGGATTCCGAGCAACAAGCCCATCGATCCTGAATGGATCCGCGCCGTGCCGGATCGCCTGATGCGCCAGATCGATACCCTGCCCCTGGCGTCCAGCCTGAGCGAGCTGACCGACGGTTTGACCCAGCGTCCCCTGCTGTTCCTCCCGTTGGCGCTGCTGATTGGTGCCCTGCTGTGGCGCCGCAAGCAGCTGTACTCGCGTCTGAACAAGGTTCACCAGGACATCGGCCACTTCAAGCGCGACAGCCAGTGGCACACCCCGCAGGCGATCCTGATCAACATTCTGCTGGCGATGCCGGTGTCGCTGGGCCTGGCGCTCTGCGGCCTGGCCCTGCAGATCGACGCCCGCGGGCAGAACGCCAACATGGGTGCGGCCTTGCTGCAGATGGCCCAGGCATGGCTGGTGTTCTACACCGCTTACCGGGTCCTGGCGCCGGGCGGCGTGGCGGAGTTGCACTTCCGTTGGGAGAAGCCGCAGGTCGAATTCCTTCGCGGCTGGGTCCGCCGGCTCGGCATGGTGGTGATGGCGCTGGTTGCCGTGGTGGCAGTTGCCGAACTGCAACCGGCGGCACTGGCCGACGACGTGCTGGGCATGCCGGTGGTGCTTATCTGCTACGCCCTGATGACCTGGCTGCTCGGCCGCCTGCTGTTCAGCAGCCCGACTCACGAGACCGCGCCGCTGTTCCGCAAGGCGGTGGCCCTGATGTTCACCGCCCTGCCGGTGGCGCTGTTCGTGGCGGTGTGCTTCGGCTACTACTACACCGCGCTGAAACTCAGCGACCGCTTGATCAACACCCTGTACCTGCTGATGTTCTGGCTGGTGATCGAAGCCACCTTCGTGCGCGGCCTCAGCGTCGCCGCACGCCGCCTGGCCTACCAGCGCGCCCTGGCAAAACGCCAGGCAGCGAAGGAGGCCGGCGACGGCGAAGCGATCATCGAAGAACCGACCATGGACATCGAGAAGGTCAACGAACAGTCCCTGCGTCTGATCCGTCTGGCCCTGCTCGGCGGCTTCATGGCCTTGCTGTACTGGGTCTGGGCCGACCTGATCACGGTGTTCTCGTACCTGGACAACGTCACCCTCTACGAATACACCAGCGGCACCGGCGCCAACATGAGCATGGTGCCGATCAGCATCGGTGACATGCTCGGCGCATTGATCATCATCGGCATCACCTTCGCCCTGGCGCGCAACCTGCCGGGCCTGCTGGAAGTGTTCGTGCTGTCCAAGCTCGACCTGGCCCAGGGCAGTGCCTACGCGACGACGACGTTGCTGTCCTATGTGATTGCCGGCGTCGGTTTCGTCTCGACCCTGTCGACCCTTGGCGTGAGCTGGGACAAGTTGCAGTGGCTGGTGGCAGCGCTGTCGGTCGGCCTGGGTTTCGGCATGCAGGAAATCTTCGCCAACTTCATCTCCGGCATCATGATCCTGTTCGAACGCCCGGTGCGGATCGGCGACACCATCACCATCGGCAACCTGTCGGGCACGGTGAGCAAGATCCGCATCCGCGCCACGACTATCACCGACTTCGACCGCAAGGACATCATCGTCCCGAACAAGACGTTCATCACCGGGCAACTGATCAACTGGTCCCTGACCGACACCATCACCCGGGTGACGCTCAAACTCGGTGTGGATTACGGCTCGGACCTGGATCTGGTCAAGGAACTGCTGCTCAAGGCCGCGCGGGAAAACCCGCGGGTGCTGAAAGAGCCGGAGCCGCACGTGTACTTCCTGAACTTCGGCGAAAGCACCCTCGACCACGAGTTGCGCATGCACGTGCGCGACCTTGGCGACCGCAACCCGGTTCTCGACGAAGTGAACCGCTTCATCAACCGCGAGTTCAAGAAGCAGCACATCAACATCTCGTTCCGGCAGATGGAGGTCTACCTCAAGAACCTGCACGGCCAGGAATACAAGATGGTGCCGATCGAACCGGAAGCGAAAACCATCGTGCCGCTCAACGATGACAAGCAACCGCCGCTCGCACCGCCTGCCGCCAAACTCGACTAAGCGGCCATTCCCCAGCAGAATGCTCGGACATTCTGCTGGAGACGGCCTTTGAAAGCCCTCGACGAACTGACCTTCGATAACCGCTTCGACCGCCTGGGCGACGCGTTTTCCGCCCATGTCCTGCCCGAGCCGATCGACAATCCACGCCTGGTCGTCGCCAGCCCCGCCGCCATGGCGCTGCTGGATCTCGACCCGGCCGTGGCCGAAACCCCGGAATTCGCCGAGCTGTTCAGCGGCCACAAGCTATGGGCAGACGCGATCCCGCGGGCGATGGTTTATTCCGGGCATCAGTTCGGTTCCTACAACCCGCAGCTGGGCGACGGGCGCGGTCTATTGCTGGGCGAGGTGTACAACGAGGCCGGCGAGCACTGGGACCTGCACCTGAAGGGTGCCGGGCAGACACCGTTTTCGCGCATGGGTGACGGACGCGCGGTGCTGCGCTCGTCGATCCGCGAATTCCTCGCCTCCGAAGCCCTCCATGCGCTGAATATCCCGACCACCCGGGCGCTGTGCGTAATCGGCTCCGACACCCCGGTGTGGCGCGAGAAGCAGGAACGCGCGGCCATGGTTTTGCGGATGGCGCCGAGCCATGTGCGCTTCGGTCATTTCGAATTTTTCTACTACACCAAGCGTCCCGAGCTGCAGAAAGCCCTCGGCGACCATGTGCTCGCCATGCATTTCCCGGAATGCCTCGAGCAGCCGGAACCTTATCTGGCGATGTTCCGCGAAGTGGTCGAGCGCAACGCCGAGCTGATCGCCAAATGGCAGGCCTATGGCTTCTGCCACGGCGTGATGAACACCGACAACATGTCGATTCTGGGGATTACCTTCGACTTCGGCCCGTTCGCCTTCCTCGACGACTTCGACGCCAACTTCATCTGCAACCATTCCGATGATCGGGGCCGGTACTCCTTCAGCAACCAGGTGCCGATCGGCCAGTGGAACCTCAGCGCCCTGGCCCAGGCCCTGACGCCGTTCATCAGCGTCGAGGCCCTGCGCGAAACCCTCGGCCTGTACCTGCCGCTGTTCCAGGCCCAGTACCTGGACCTGATGCGCCGCCGCCTGGGCCTCACCACCGCCGAAGAAGACGACCAGACACTGCTGGAACAGCTGCTGCAACTGATGCAGAACAGCGGCGTCGACTACAGCCTGTTCTTCCGCAGGCTGGGCGAAGAGTCCCCACAAGCGACAATCGCTCGCCTGCGCGACGACTTCGTCGATCTCAAGGGCTTCGATGCCTGGGGCGAGCTCTACATCGCCCGGGTGGCCCGCGAAGGCGAACTCGATCAGGAACAACGCCGCGCCCGGATGCACGCGGTCAATCCGCTGTACATACTGCGCAACTACCTGGCACAAAACGCCATCGACGCTGCGGAAAAAGGCGACTACGAGGAAGTCCGCCGGCTGCATGCGGTGTTGAGCAATCCGTTCGTTGAACAGCCTGGGATGGAGAGCTATGCGCAGCGGCCGCCGGAGTGGGGCAAGCATTTGGAGATCAGTTGTTCTTCGTGAGGCATCATTGATAGCAGAGATAAGAGTTACCAAAACGAGCCTTAAATAACATAAGAACCAATTTGGCGACTCTTAATACAGCCTTTGAGCAAGTAACCTGATTCCACGGAACTGACCATGACCGACCCACTCCTCATCCCCTGCCCCCACTGCAACGGCCTCAACCGCATCCCCGCCGAGCGCCTGGGTGATCATCCCAAGTGCGGTCGCTGCAAGGCCGAGGTCTTGCTGAACAAGCCTTTCGAACTGAATCAGGGCGACTACGCCAGTCAGATCAAGGGTGATCTGCCGTTGCTGGTGGATGTTTGGGCGGATTGGTGCGGGCCATGCAAGTCGTTTGCGCCTGTGTTCGAGCAGGCGGCCGGGCAGTTAGCGGGCAAGTGTCGGTTGGCCAAGCTGGACAGCGAGGCGAACCAGCAGTTGTCGGCCCAATTGGGGATTCGTTCGATTCCGAGCCTGATTCTGTTCAGGAACGGGCGGGAAGTGGCACGCCAGAGCGGTGCGTTTCCGTTGCCGCAGTTGATGAGTTGGCTGCGTAGCCAGGGGATCTGATTCAGCATTGAAGAGATCGCAGCCTGTGGCCGGCTGCGATCTGAAGATTTTCAGGCGTTTTCGAGCAGGTTATGCAGCTCGACAAACTGCTGCGTCAGTTTGTGCCGTGGATCGAGGTGGATCAGCGGCGTGTTGGCCTGGTGGGATTCGCGCATGCGCACCGAGCTGCCCAGGTACACCGGTAGCACTGGCAAACCTTCGGCAATCAGTTCGTCGAGCATTTGCTGAGGCAGGCTGGCGCGGGCCTGGAACTGGTTGACCACGATCCCTTCGACCGCCAGTTCTTCGTTGTGGTCTTCCTTCAACTCTTCGATTTCCGCCAGCAGACCGTACAGCGCCTGGCGCGAGAAACTGTCGCAATCGAAGGGAATCAATACGCGATCGGCGGCAATCAGCGCCGAAACCGCATAAAAATTCAGCGCCGGCGGCGTATCGAGATAGATGCGGTCGTAATCCTCGTCCAGCTCTTCCAGCAACTTACGCAGCTTGTTGATCTTGTGCTTGGCCTCGAGCTTGGGCTGCAAGTCCGCAAGTTCCGCCGTGGCGGTGATGACGTGGAGGTTGTCGAACGGGGTTTCGTAGATGTCGACCTGATTCTTTTTGGAGAAAGGCCCGGAAGACAGGGTCTGCTTGAAGAAATCGGCGATTCCCATCGGAATATCGCTGCCAGTGAGCCCCGTCAGGTATTGGGTGGAGTTGGCCTGGGCATCGAGATCCACCAACAGGGTGCGATAGCCCTCATTGGCGCTGACCGCCGCCAGATTGCAGGCAATGCTGGATTTGCCTACGCCACCTTTCTGATTGAACACCACGCGCCGCATGTCAAAACCTCCGTGTATCAAAGAATGACCGAGTGTAGTGGTCCACGGCATGGCTTAGCTAGACCGCAAATCCAGGGACTACAGGGTCATCGGAAATATCCCGCGGAAAAAGCGGCAAACGCCTCTATCCGCCTCGGACGGAGCCGACAGACGGACCAGTGACCATGTGAATAATTCGCAAACGTTCGATTTTTGCGACCGAGCTTTACCACCCACTGTGCAAAATGTAACCAGCATTTGCTACACGTTCCCGGCACCGGGATAATGCGCAGCACTCTGCGCCAGGCGCCACGCAGAGTGAGCCGTGGTTAACTGCCACTCGCCGCGTCAGGAAAGCCCTCAGGGGCGGGATGAATGTCTTTGATCAACTTCAACATCGCCCAATGGCGCGCATGGGCCCCGGGGCTCGAAAGCGTGGACGACTGGCAGGCCTGGAGCCGGCAACCGGTCGACTTGCCGGCCAGCGATGCAGCTCCAGACGTGTCGTTCCTGCCCGCCATGCAACGCCGGCGCCTGAGTCGACTGGCCCGGATGGCGTTCAGCGTCGGCTGGCCGTTGGCCGAGAGCCATCAGGGGCTGCCGCTGGTCTTCGTATCCCGCCACGGCGAAACCCCGCGAACCGTCGATATCCTCAGCGATCTGGCAGCCGACCAGCCGCTGTCGCCGACTCAGTTCAGCCTTTCGGTGCATAACGCGATCATCGGCCTGTGGTCGATCATGCGCGGCGAAACCAGCGAAATGACCGCTTTGGCCGCAGCTGGGGACGGCCTGGAACACGGCATGCTGGAAGCCGCCGCCCTGCTCGATGAAGGCGCGCCGGCAGTGTTGCTGGTGGTTACCGAGGAGCAGCCACCCGAGGCGTACTCGACCTGGATCGACGACGTGCCCTTTCCTTACGCTGTCGGCCTGTTGATAACTCCCGGCAATGACTGGCAGCTGTCCATGAACAGGCCCCAGGATACGTTGTCCAAACCCCGATGGCCGCACGCGTTGAATCTTCTGCGCGCACTGCTGGGCCAGCAGACCACCTGCCAACATGCCTGGAAAAATCGTGTATGGACCTGGCAACGCAAGCCATGACCGAAAAAACCCGCGACGCCTATTACTGGCGCCTGCTGGCCACCGCCGCAAGCTTTGCCCTTTTCGGGCTGGGCGGGCTGTGCCTGCGTCTGGTGGTTTTTCCGTTATTGAGCTGCCTGCCGGGTGACGCCGCCACCCATCGGTTGCGCGCGCGGCGAACCGTCAGTGGCTGCTTCTGGTTTTTCATCCGGTTCATGGCCCGTGCCGGCGTGCTGACCTACGACATTCAGGGCGCTGAAAAACTCGGCAAGCCAGGCCAGATGATCGTCGCCAACCACCCGTCACTGATCGACGTGGTGTTTCTGATCGGCCTGGTGCGCCACGCCAACTGCGTGGTCAAGCAAAGCCTCTGGGACAACCCTTTTACCCGCGCCCCGCTGCGCCGGACCGAATACATCAGCAACGATGGCAGCATGGACATGCTCGATGCCGCCGCCGACGCCCTGAAAAGCGGCCAGACCCTGATCGTCTTTCCCGAAGGCACCCGCACCCAGCCGGGCGAGGCGCCGGCCTTTCATCGGGGGGGCGCGGCCATTGCCCTGCGCGGTGCGAGAATCCTCACCCCCGTGGTGATCAAGGTCAGCCCGACCACACTGACCAAGGCCGAGCCCTGGTACCGCATTCCCAAACGCCGCGTGCACTTCAGTTTCCGTGTCGGCGCCGATATAGATCCGCAGGCTTTCGCCGAGCTGGGTCCGGCCCCTCAGGCCTCACGCAAGCTCAACGATTATTTGCATTCTTACTTTATTAAGGAGCTCGCCGAAGATGAGCGATCTGAACACCGATAGCCTGAACCGGGACATCAAAAACCTGATCATCGAGGCCCTGGGCCTGGAAGACATCAGCGCCGAAGACATCGGCGACCAGCAGACGCTGTTCGGCGAAGGCCTGGGCCTGGACTCGGTGGACGCCCTGGAACTGGGCCTGGCCATCCAGAAAAAGTACGGCATCAAAATCGACGCCGACGCCAAGGACACCCGCAACCATTTCAGCAACGTGGCGAGCCTCGCGGCGTTCGTCACTGCAAAACAGGCAGCTTGAGACCGGACCATGCAAACTCGTGACGACATTTTCAACACATTGCGCGATGCCCTGGTCGAGCTGTTCGAGCTGGACCCCAAGCGGGTGAGCCTCGAATCCAACCTGTATCAGGACCTGGAAATCGACAGCATCGATGCGGTCGACCTGATCGATCACATCAAACGTCAGACCGGCAAGAAAATCGCCGCCGAGGAATTCAAATCGGTGCGTACCGTCAGTGATGTGGTCGAGGCGGTCTACCGTCTGGTTCAACCGGCCGCATGAGTCGACTGATCGGCCTCGGCCTGCTGCTGGCGGGCCTGCTCTACCCCTTCGCGGTGTATTTCGGCATGGAGCACTTCGCCCCGTGGCAGTTCGGCCTGCTGCTGGGCAGCCTGTGGCTGGCCCGGGTGCTGACCGGCAAGCGCCGCCCCGGCAGTCTGTGGATGGCCGCGGTGGCTATCGTGTTCTGCCTGCTGCTGGCGTTGTTCGACAACCCGGCGCTGCTGCGCTGGTACCCGGTGCTGATCAGCGCCTTCATGCTGGCGCTGTTCGGCGGCAGCCTGGTTTACGGCCCGCCGGTGGTGGAACGCCTGGCCCGTGTGCGGGAACCGGATCTGCCGGACGAGGGCATTCGCTACACCCGCCAGGTGACCATCGCCTGGAGCGTGTTTTTTCTGTGCAATGGTTTGTGCGCGGCCGCCCTGACGCTATGGGCGCCGCTGAGCTGGTGGATGGTCTACACCGGACTGATTTCCTACGGATTGATCGGCCTGATGTTTGCCGTTGAGTTGCTCATACGAATACGGGTACGAGGCCGTATATGAATTGGATAAAACTTGAGCAGCTCTTGCTCAAGGCCGAGCCGGAGCGGGTCGTCGCGACCGCACCGGCCTTGAATCACGGGCAACTGTGCGAACAGGCCCTGCGTCTGGCCGCCGGCCTGCAAGCCCGTGGCGTGCGGCGCATTGTCGTGCACCTGGAAGATGCCGCCGACCTGGCGATCGCCCTGCTCGGCGCCTGGCGTGCCGAAGTCAGCGTGTTGCTGCCGTCCGACCTGCAACCCCAGACACGCCAGCGCTGGTCGGATGACGTCGACCTGTGGCTGACCGATCAGGCCGGCGACGCACACTTGCATGACTTCCAGCACCCACCGCTGAACGCTGCGGAACTCGATCCGGAGCGCTGCACCCTGAGCCTGTGCACGTCCGGTTCCAGCGGCGAACCCAAGCGCATCGAAAAGACCCTGCGCCAGCTGATCAACGAGGTCGAAGCCCTGGAACGCTTGTGGGGCGCCGACCTGGGTCCGGCGTGCATCATCGGCAGCGTCGCCACCCAACACATTTATGGCCTGTTGTTTCGCGTGCTGTGGCCGCTGTGCGCCGGACGCACCTTTGTGCGCAAGCAACTGGCCTTCCCCGAAGACCTGCAACGGGCCAGCCGCGAACACCCTGCGTTTGCCTGGGTGGCCAGCCCGGCGCTGCTCAAACGGATGGGCGACAACCTCGACTGGCCGGCATTGAGCGCGGTGCGCCGGGTGTTTTCTTCCGGCGGCGCATTGCCTGTCGACGCGGCTCAGAGCCTGCACCAGCGCCTGAATCAATGGCCGACGGAAATCTTCGGCAGCTCGGAAACCGGCGGCATCGCCTGGCGTCAGGGCCCCGATCTCTGGCAGCCCTTCGCCGATGTGCGGCTCACCCAGGACAGTGACGGCGCGCTGCTGATCGCCTCGCCCTACCTGCCCGTCGACCACGTCGAACACACCGCCGATGCGGCGCGTATCGCCGCCGATGGCCGCTTCGAGTTGCTCGGACGGCTGGACCGGATCGTCAAGCTCGAAGAAAAACGCATCTCACTGCCGATGCTCGAACAAGCACTGATCGCCCATGCCTGGGTCGCCGAAGCGCGTTTGGGCGTCGTGCAGGAAAACCGCGCCTCATTGGGCGCTTTGCTGGTGTTGAGCGAAGCCGGCCTGCACGCCTTGCGCAATCAAGGCCGGCGCAACCTCACCGAGACCTTGCGCCAGCACCTGAGCCAGCACTGCGAAGCCCTGGCCCTGCCTCGGCGCTGGCGTTTGCTGCGGCAACTGCCGCTGAACGCCCAAGGCAAACTGCCCCAGGCCGAAGTCGAAGCCCTGCTGCTGGCTCCGCGCCCCCAGACGCCGCAGATGCTGGAGCAGACCGAAACCGATGGAGAATGGAGCCTGCAACTGGCCATCCCGCCGGACCTCGCCTATTTCAGCGGGCACTTTCCCAAAGTCCCCGTACTGCCCGGTGTGGTGCAGGTCGAGTGGGCGATGAACCTGGGCCAGCAACTGATGAACCTGCCACCGAAATTCGCCGGCATGGAGGTCCTCAAGTTCCAGCAATTGGTGCGTCCGGGGGATGAAATCCAGCTGCACCTGCGTTTCGACCCGACCCGCGGCAAGCTGTATTTCGCCTATCGCAACGAAACCGCCACCTGCTCCAGCGGGCGGATTCTGCTGGAGGCGGCGGATGCTTAAGCCTTGTGAGTGCTGCGCACTCAATCGCGAGCAGGCTCGCTCCCACAATGGACTTGCACATTTCCTGTGGGAGCGAGCCTGCTCGCGATGCAGTCACCGCGGTCAATCCGGCGTGCCCCGACATGCATAACCCCTGCGCCATCATCCCGGTCTACAACCACGAAACCGCGATCACCACCGTGGTCGACGCGCTGCTCGCCAGCCTGCTGCCGTGCATTCTGGTGGACGACGCGAGCAGCACGACCTGCGCCAAAGTGCTGGACCAACTGGCACAGCGCGACGGAGTTCACCTGATCCGCCTCGCCGCCAATCAGGGCAAGGGCGGTGCGGTGATGACCGGTTTGCGCGAAGCGGGCCGCCTGGGTTTCACCCATGCCCTGCAGGTGGACGCCGACGGTCAGCACGACCTGCAGGACGTGAAAGCCTTCATCGAACAATCCCGCGCCCACCCTGAAGCGGTGATCTGCGGCTATCCGCTGTACGACGCCAGCGTGCCCAAGGGCCGTCTGTACGCCCGCTATCTCACCCACGTCATGGTCTGGATCAACACCCTGTCGCTGCAGATTCGCGATTCGATGTGCGGTTTCCGAGTCTATCCGCTGCCGCCCGTGCTGGCGTTGATCGACACCGCAAAGATCGGCAAGCGCATGGATTTCGACTCGGACATCCTCGTGCGCCTCGCCTGGCGCAACCAGCCGATGCGCTGGCTGCAAACCAAGGTCCATTACCCGCTGGACGGCGTTTCGCACTTTCGCATGTTCCACGACAACGTCCTGATATCGAGCATGCACACCCGCCTGTTCTTCGGCATGCTGCTGCGCTCGCCCGTGATCCTCTGGCGACGGTGGCGTGCATGAGCACCGACAAGCAGCACTGGGCCGACCGCGAGGAACGCGGCAGCTTCTGGCTGATGAAGCTCACCGCGTTCGGCGCCAAAGTGCTCGGCCGCCGCCTGCTGAGCCCGATTCTGTATGGCATCGTTCTGTACTTCTTTTTGTTCGGCCGCAGCGCCCGCCACAGCGCCTGGCAATACCAGCAACGCCTCGCCGACTGGTCCGGTCGCAACGAACTGCGCCCGACCCGCTGGCGGGTATTCAGCCAGTTCATGGCCTTCGCCGATTCGATGCTCGACAAGCTCGACGTGTGGAACCGCAAGCTGAGCATCGAGCAGATCGAAATCATCGACCCGGCGCTGTTGCGCGACCAGTTGCGCGGCAGTCGCGGACAGATGCTGGTGGGCGCGCACCTGGGCAATCTCGAAGTCTGCCGCGCGCTGGCGGAGATCGGCGAGAAGGTGACCATGAACGTGCTGGTGCACACCAAGCACGCCGAGCAGTTCAACCGTCTGCTGGGCGAGGCCGGGGCGACCAATCTGCGCTTGATTCAGGTCAGCGAATTGGACCCGGTGATCATGCTGCAACTGCACGAACGCCTGGAGCGCGGCGAGTGGCTGGCGATTGCCGGCGATCGCGTGCCGCTGCACGGCGGGCGCAGCGTGACCGTCGACTTCCTCGGCCACCCGGCCAGATTCCCCCAGGGCCCCTGGTTGCTGGCCGGCCTGCTGAAATGCCCGATCAATCTGATGATGTGCCTGAAGAAGCCCGACGGCGACTATCGCCTGACCCTGGAACCTTTCGCGCAGGCCATCACCTGGAAGCGTAGCGACCGCGAGCAGGTCATTCATCAGTGGGCCTCCCGCTATGCCGAGCGCCTGAGTCACTATTGCCTGCAAGCGCCTCAACAATGGTTCAACTTTTACCCTTTCTGGAAGACCGATGACGACGCCCACGCTTGAGCCGGTAACCTTCGGCGAACTCCCTTTGCGCATCGAAGACGTGCTGGCCCTGGCCAACCGTCAGGCCCCCGCGCAGCTGCAGGATGATCCCGCCTACCGCGAGCGCATTGCCAAGGGCGCGCGTTTCCTCGATTCGCTGCTGGACAAGGAAGGCGTGATCTACGGCGTGACCACCGGCTACGGCGATTCCTGCGTGGTGGCGGTGCCGCTGCATCACGTCGAGGCGCTGCCGCGGCACCTGTTCACCTTCCATGGCTGCGGGCTGGGCAAACTGCTCGACGCCCAGGCCACCCGCGCGGTGCTGGCGGCGCGATTGCAGTCGCTGTGCCACGGGGTTTCCGGGGTGCGCGTGGAACTGCTGGAGCGTCTGCAGGCCTTCCTTGAACACGACATCCTGCCGCTGATTCCGGAAGAAGGCTCGGTGGGCGCCAGCGGTGACCTGACGCCGCTGTCCTATGTCGCCGCGACCCTGTCCGGCGAGCGCGAAGTGATGTATCGCGGCGAACGCCGACAGGCCGCCGACGTGCATCGCGAACTCGGCTGGCAGCCGCTGGTGCTGCGCCCCAAGGAGGCCTTGGCGCTAATGAACGGCACGGCAGTGATGACCGGCCTCGCCTGCCTGGCTTATGCCCGCGCCGACTACCTGCTGCAACTGGCGACGCGCATCACCGCGCTCAACGTGGTCGCCCTGCAAGGCAATCCGGAGCATTTCGACGAGCGCCTGTTCGCCGCCAAGCCGCACCCGGGGCAGATGCAGGTCGCGGCATGGCTGCGCAAAGACCTGGCCATCGACGCCCCGATGCCGGAACTGCATCGCCTGCAAGACCGCTACTCCCTGCGTTGCGCGCCCCACGTGCTGGGTGTGCTGGCCGACAGCCTGAGCTGGTTGCGCTCGTTCATCGAGATCGAACTCAACAGTGCCAATGACAATCCGATCATCGACGCCGAAGCCGAGCGCGTGCTGCACGGCGGGCACTTCTATGGCGGGCACATCGCCTTCGCCATGGACAGCCTGAAGAACCTGGTAGCCAACGTCGCCGACTTGCTGGATCGGCAACTCGCGCTGCTGGTGGATGAGCGCTACAACCACGGCCTGCCGAGCAACCTGTCCGGTGCCAGCGCCGAGCGGGCGATGCTCAATCACGGCTTCAAGGCAGTGCAGATCGGCGCCAGCGCCTGGACCGCCGAAGCACTGAAAAACACCATGCCGGCCAGCGTGTTCTCGCGCTCCACCGAATGCCACAACCAGGACAAGGTGAGCATGGGCACCATCGCCGCCCGCGATGCGATTCGTGTGCTGGAGCTGACCGAGCAGGTCGCCGCTGCCACCTTACTCGCCGCCAATCAGGGCGTCTGGCTGCGTGAACAGACCGAAGATGCGCGCCCGCTGCCACCGGCCCTGGCCGCCATGCACGAAGAATTGTCCCGGGACTTTGCGCCGGTGATCGAAGACCGCGCCCTGGAAGGCGAACTGCGCCTGTGCCTGCAACGAATCGCCGAACAACACTGGAGGCTGCATGCGTAGCAAGGGAGTGCTTCACACCGATACGGAAATCCTCGTGCCGTTCTTCGACGTGGACAGCATGGACGTGGTCTGGCACGGCCATTACGTGAAGTACCTGGAAGTCGCCCGCTGCGCGTTGCTGGACAAGATCGGCCACAACTACACCGCCATGGTCGAATCCGGCTACGCGTGGCCGGTGATCGACCTGCAACTGCGCTACATCCGTGGCGCGGTGTTCGGTCAGAAGCTCAATGTGCGGGCCAACCTGGTGGAGTGGGAGAACCGTCTGAAGATCAACTATCTGATCAGCGACCTGGAAACCGGCGAACGCATGACCCGCGCCGTCTCCGTGCAAGTCGCCGTCGACATGGGCACGCGCGAGATGCAGCTGGCCTGCCCGAAAGTCTTCACCGATGCCGTTGAGCGGGTGCTGTCATGAATGCCCGATCATTTTTGCTCCTGTTGGCGCTGGGGTTTTCTTCACTCGCCCAGGCCTTCGACCTGCAACAGCTCAGCGATCAACTGGCCAAACCCGATGTGATCCACGGCAAGTTCATCCAGGAAAAACACCTGCGTGCCCTGCCCCAGCCTCTGACCAGCCAGGGCACCTTCGTCCTGGCGAAAGACCATGGCCTGCTGTGGCTGCTGAAAACCCCGCTGCAACAGGATTACCGCATCACCGCCAAGGGCATCGCCCGCCGTGACGCCAGCGGCTGGCAGATGCTGCCGGGCAAGAGCGCCGGGGCCGAGCAGAACCGCTTGTTCCTCGCCGTGCTGCAAGGCGACAGCAGCGGCCTGCAACGGGATTTCGAGCTGTCTCTGAGTGGTGACGCGCAGAACTGGAAACTGACCTTGGTGCCGCGCTCGATGCTGCTCAAGCAGGTGTTCAACCAGATCAACATCACCGGCGCAGAACTGGTGAACACCATCGAATTGCTGGAAACCCAGGGCGACAGTACCCTGCTGCGCATGCAGGACAGCACCAGCGCCCAACCCTTGAGCGATGCGGAGCAACACGACTTTGCCCAGTGAGCGCCTGCTGCCTCGCCTGTTCCTGATCCTGCTGCTGGCAGTGCTGGCGCTCGCCGGCTGCCAATGGCGCGACGGCGCACCGCTGTCGGCCAACCTGATGGAACTGGTGCCCGGCACCGCGCCGGACGCTCTGGAACAGCGCGCCGAACAGCGTATGCAGGAACCGCTGAACCGCGAAATGCTGGTGCTGGTCGGCCACACCGACCGCCAGCAGGCCGTCGCCATGGCGCAGAAACTCAGTGAACAGTGGCAGGCCAGCGGCCTGTTCGAGAAGGTCCAGTGGAACCTGCAGGCCGACCTGCCGGCGCTGCGCACACAACTGCTGCAAGGTCGCCTGGCAATGCTCTCGGCGGAGGATCGCCAACAACTGATCGAACACCCCGACGCCTTCATCCAGCAGCGGGTGCAGGCGCTGTTCGACCCCTTCACCGGCTTCAGCCTGGTGCCCAGCCAAGACGACTGGCTGGGCCTGACCGGACGCATCCAGAACAGCCAGCCGCAACACGGCGCGGTGCAACTGGACATCGGCAGCGGCGCGCTGATCGCCGATGCCGACGGCAAGAGCTGGGTGCTGCTACGCGCCCGCACCACCGGCAACGCCTTCGACATGAACCTGCCGCTGCAAGTGGCGAACCTGCTTGAACAGAGCCGTGCAGAAGCTGCCCAATCCGACGTCCAGTTACTCGCGGCCAGCGGACTGCTGTACGCCGCCAACGGCCAGCAGCAAGCCACCCGCGAGATGACCTGGGTCGGCGGCGGCGCCACGGTCGGCATTCTGTTGCTGCTGTTGCTGGCCTTTCGTCGCTGGCGGGTGCTGCTGGCTTTCGTGCCGGTGTTGGTGGGAATGTTGTTTGGTGCGGTGGCTTGCGTGGCGCTGTTCGGCCACATGCATGTGATGACCCTGGTGCTGGGCTCGAGCCTGATCGGTGTCGCCGTCGACTACCCGCTGCATTACCTGTCCAAGAGCTGGAGCCTGAAACCCTGGCGCAGCTGGCCGGCGGTGCGCCTGACCCTGCCGGGCCTGACCCTGAGCCTGATCACCAGCGCCATCGGTTACCTGGCACTGGCCTGGACCCCGTTCCCGGCGCTGACCCAGATCGCAGTGTTCTCCGCCGCCGGCCTGCTGGGTGCCTACCTGGCCGCGGTGTGTCTGTTGCCTGCGCTGCTCAAAGGTGTCGAGCTACGTCCGGCGCAATGGCCACTGCAGGTTTCCAGCTTTTTGCTGGGACGTCGCGAAGCCTTGCTCAAGCGCCTGAGCACCCCGGTACTGCTGGCCCTGTTGATCGCCTTCTGCGCCGGCGGCCTGCTGAAACTGGAAACGAAAAACGATATCCGCCAATGGGTCGGCGCACCGCAGCAACTGACCGACGAAGCACAGACCATCGCGCGCATCACCGGCTATCAACCCACCAGCCAGTTCTTTTTGGTACAGGCGGCCGACGAACAGCAATTGCTCCAGCGCCTGGACGCTCTGGACGAGCGCCTGGATCAGCTGGTCAATCTGGACAAGCTCGAGGGTTACCTGTCGCTCAATCATCTGGTCAGCCAGCCAAGCGAACAGCAGCGGGTGCGCGAGGCGCTGGGCAAGCTGCCGTCGTTCTGGCAGCCACTGGTCGGAGTCGGTGTGCCGGTCGATGCGCTGCGCGCCGAACTGACCCGATTACAGGCGCTGCCGACTCAGGACATCGACACTGCACTGGCCGGGCCATTGGCCGAACCCTATCGCCCGCTGTGGCTGGGGCCGACCGAGAATGGCGTGGCGGCGATGGTCAGTTTGCAGGGCCTGAGCAATCCATCCCTGCTGCGGGTTCAGGGCGAAGACTTGCCCGGCGTAAAACTGGTGGACCGGCTCGGTGAATTGAATGCGGTGTTCGCCGCGACTCAAATCAGCGCCGCCGAACTCAAACTCGCCTCCTGCGTGCTGATCGTGCTGGTGCTGATCCTGCCGTTCGGCTTCGGCGGCGCGCTGCGCATCGTCTCCCTGCCGCTGCTGGCGGCGCTGTGCAGCCTGGCCAGTCTCGGCTGGCTGGGGCAGCCGCTGACCCTGTTCAGCCTGTTCGGCCTGCTGCTGGTGACGGCGATCAGCGTCGACTACGCGATCCTCATGCGCGAGCAGGTGGGCGGCGCGGCCGTCAGCCTCTTGGGTACCTTGCTCGCGGCACTGACCACCTGGCTGTCATTCGGCCTGCTGGCGGTGTCGAGTACGCCGGCGGTAAGCAATTTCGGCCTGTCGGTCAGCCTGGGCCTGATGTTCAGCTTCATGCTGGCGCCCTGGGCCGGACACCAGCCGCATGCGGCCACGGTCGCGGAGCCGACGGCATGATGATCGCGCTGTTCTGGGCCATGGCCCTGGCCTTGTTCGCTGTCGCCACCCGCGTCGGCCGCCACTTCGGCCTGATCCCCATCGTCAGCCAGTTGCTGCTGGCCACCGTCTGCCTACCGTTGCTGATGTACTTCTGGGTCGAGCCGCACTGGCAGCTCAGCGGCGCGGCGCTGGTCTCGCCGATCTGGCTGAAAAACCTCTACAGCCTGAGTTTCGCGCTGTTGCTGGGTTACATCCTCAGTGACGTGATCGATCTGCAACTGGACCGCCAGAGCCTGAAAATCGCCCTGCCGAGTTTCTGCATTCCCTTTGCCTGCGGCCTGGCCACGGCGATCTGGCTGCTGCCGCCACAACCCTGGATCAGTTCCCTGGCGGTCGGCCTGTTGTTCGCCATTACCGCGATTCCGGTGCTCTATCTCTACCTGCGGCACATCGATTACCCCACCGCCGCCACCCGCCGTCTGGTGCAAACCGCGATCCTAATCGACCTCGCCTGCTGGACCCTGTTCGCCATCGCCCAGGGCACCCTGCACCTGAGCAGCCTGCTGTTGCCGCTGGCCGGCGCCTGCCTGCCGCTGGTGTTGCGCCTGTTGGGCCTGCGCCAGTTGTGGCTGTACAGCCTGGGCTTTTTCGGACTGCTGGTGGTGGCCGAGCACTACAAGCTCAACGCGCTGATCTTCGGCATCGGTTATGTGCTGATCATGGCCGCGCTCAAGGCACCGCTGACCCATCCACTGCCGGCGATCTGGATGAGCCGCCTGCAAACCTACGTGGCGATTCCGCTGATCCTCACCTTCGGCATCGTGCAGATCAACGTGCATAGCGCCATGAGCAGCCTGGGCTGGGTGCAACTGGCGGCGCTGCTGCTGTTGCCGATCGCCAGCAAGATGCTCGGCAACTGGCTCGGTCTCGGCTGGGCCGGCGCTTCGTTCCCCGGTGCCAGCCGCTGGCGGGAAAGTGTGCTGCTGAACATCCGCGGCTTGAGCGAAATCGTGTTTCTCAACCTGCTGCTGCAACAACAGCTCATCAGCCCGGCGCTGTACTTCGCGCTGATGGTGATGGGACTGATCGCGACCCTGCTGCCAGCGCTGGCCGGCATGCATCGAATACCCTTGAACGCTGCCGCCCCGGCAAGGAGCCCCCATGCCAATCGCTGAAATGGAACGTCGCCGGATCGTGGTCATCGGTGCGGGGCCCTCGGGCGCCATCGCCGCCGCGATTCTCAAGCGCAAGGGCCACGATGTCCTGGTGATCGAGCGCCAGCATTTTCCACGGTTTTCCATCGGCGAAAGCCTTTTGGCCCATTGCCTGGACTTCGTCGAGGAAGCCGGCATGCTCGAGGCCGTCAACGCTGCGGGTTTTCAGGTGAAAACCGGCGCCGCCTTCGCTTGGGGCGAGCACTACAGCGCCTTCGATTTCGCCGAAGCCTTCACCCCCGGCAAGACCACCACCTTTCAGGTTCAACGCGCCGATTTCGACCAATTGCTGGCCGATCAAGCAGTATTGCAAGGCGTTGAGATCCGCTTTGGCGAAGCCATCGTCAGTGTCGATATCGAGTCGGCCAGACCGCAACTCGGCGTGCGCCGTGAAGACGGGAGCGAATACCGCATCGAGGCGGATTTCATGCTCGACGCCAGCGGCTACGGTCGCGTCCTGCCACGCCTGCTCGACCTCGAGGCGCCATCGAACTTCCCGGTGCGCCAGGCGGTGTTCACCCACGTCGAAGATCGTATCGACAGGCCGGATTTCGATCGCAGCAAGATCCTCGTCACCACCCACCCGACCCGACGCGACATCTGGTTCTGGACCATTCCGTTCAGCAACGGCCGCTGTTCGGTGGGCGTGGTGGCCGCCGCAGAGCACTTCGAAGGCCGCAGCGACGATCTGGATGCCTGTTTGCGCAGCTTCATCGCCGACACCCCAAGCCTGGCCAGTGTGCTGAAAAATGCCGTGTGGGATACCCCGGCGCGCACCATCGGTGGATACTCGGCCAATGTCAAAACCCTGCACGGGCCGGGGTTTGCGCTGCTGGGCAATGCCGCGGAGTTCCTCGACCCGGTATTCTCCTCCGGCGTCACCATCGCCATGCGTTCGGCGAGCATGGCGGCGGGCTTGGTGCACCGTCAGTTGCAGGGGGAAACGGTCGATTGGCAGGGGGAATTCGCCGTCCCGCTCAAACGGGGTGTCGACACCTTCCGCTGCTACGTCGAAGGCTGGTACGACGGGACGTTCCAGGACGTGATCTTCCATGAAGGCAGCTCACGGGAAATCCGCGGCATGATCAGTTCGATCCTCGCCGGTTACGCCTGGGACGAACGCAACCCGTTCGTCAGCGAAGCCCGGCGCCGGTTGAAGGTGATTTCAGAATTCTGTGCAAGGACGGCGACATGACCTACGCAAGCGACAACTACGTCGAAGAAACCCGCTTCGGTTTGTGGTTTCTGCGCAGCCGCACCTGGCAGCACTATGTGCTGCGGGTGGCGATCGAGGATTTGCGCGGCCTGTTCAGCGAAGCCCTGCCGAACCAGCCGGTGCTGCTGGATGCCGGTTGCGGCCAGGGCAAGTCCTTCAAGTACCTGCGCCAGGCCTTCATGCCCGGTCGTCTGATCGGTGTCGACGCCGACCCGCAGAGCCTGCAACGCAGCCGCGAAGAAGCGGTCAATCTGGGTATGGCGGTGGAGTTGATCGACAGCGACTGCGCGAACCTGAAGATGGCCGACGCCAGCGTCGACCTGTTGTTCTGCCACCAGACCTTCCATCATCTGGTGGAACAGGAAAAGGCCCTGGCCGAGTTCTATCGCGTGCTCAAGCCCGGCGGCTACCTGCTGTTCGCCGAATCCACCGAGGCTTACATCGATACCTGGGTCATCCGCTGGCTGTTCAGACACCCGATGCAGGTGCAGAAAAGCGCGGCGCAGTACCTGGAGATGATTCGCGGGCAGGGTTTCGAGTTCGGGGCGCGGAATGTGTCCTATCCCTACCTGTGGTGGAGCCGGTCCACGGATTTCGGGTTGCTGGAGGTGTTGGGGTACAAGCCCAAGCCGTTTGGGCAGCGGGAAGAGACACTGGTGAATGTGGTGGCGCGCAAGCCGTTGGAGGGTGGCGTCTGATGCTCCGTTCCAGTCGCTTGAAATGCGTACCTTGTGGGAGCGGGCTTGCCCGCGATAGCAGTCTGTCAGCCAACATTAATGTTGAATGTGCTGCCGTCATCGCGGGCAAGCCCGCTCCCACAGGGATTTGCGGTGTCCTGCAATTTCTGTTGTTTTGCATGGCCCTGCTGTTGAGCGCCTGCTCCAGCAGCCCGCCGCTGCCCGAGCAAACACCGACACTCCCCCTGCCCCTGCAACTGCACATCGAACGCCTGCAAGACGACCAGCGCCAGGACTGGGTGCTGGTGATCCAGCAGGAAGGCCCGGCGATCCGCTGGTCGATGATGGACCTGCTGGGCATTCCCCAGGCCCGGCAGAAACTGGTGCACGGCCAATGGCAGGCCGACGGCTTGCTGCCGCCCAATCCCGAAGCCCGGGAGCTTTTCGCCGCGCTGCTGTTTGCGCTGACCACCAGGGACGAACTGACCGTCAACTACCCGGACGCCTGGCAACATGGCGCACAACGCACCTTGCCGGAACGCTGGGATGTCCGATACGCACAGCCGATGAACTTTGAATTGAATCTGCCCAAAGGCCCCAAATACCACGTCACGCCGCTGAGCGGGGAGACCCCATGAGCGCCTGTCTGAACGCTCTCGGGGTCATCTGCTCCCTGGGCCGTGGCAAGGACGAAGTCGCGCGAAATCTGTTTGCCGGCGATTGCAGTGGCATGCGCAGCGAAGCCGGCTGGGTGCCGGATCGTTCGTTGCCGGTGGGTTCGGTCCAGGGCGAACTGGCGGCCCTGCCGGCCGAGCTGTCGCGGCAGGACACCCGCAACAATCGCCTGTTGCTCGACGCCGCCCTGCAGATCCGCGAGGACATCGAGCACGCCATCCAGACCTATGGCCGCGACCGCATAGGCGTCGTGCTGGGCACCAGCACGTCGGGCATCGAAGAAGCCAGCCAGGGCCTGGCCCACTATCTGGATGCCGGTCAGTTCCCCGCCGAATACGACTACCAGCAACAGGAACTCAGCGCACCGGCGAATTTCCTCGCCGAGTGGCTGCAACTCAGTGGCCCGGCCTACGTGATTTCCACCGCCTGCACCTCCAGCGCCCGGGCGTTGATGAGCGCCCAGCGCCTGCTGGACCTGGGCGTCTGCGACGTGGTGCTGTGTGGCGGTGTCGATAGCCTGTGCAAACTGACGCTCAACGGTTTCTCGTCGCTGGAAGCGGTGTCCAATCAGCGCTGCAACCCGTTCTCGGTGAATCGCCACGGCATCAACATCGGCGAAGCGGCGGTGCTGTTTGTGATGAGCAGGCAGCCCGCCGGTGATCGCCCGATTGCCCTGCTCGGCAGCGGCGCCAGCTCCGATGCCCACCACATTTCCGCTCCCGAGCCGACAGGCCGCGGCGCCCTGCAAGCCATGGGCAAGGCGCTGAGCCGCGCCGGCCTGCAACCGCAACAGATCAACTACCTGAACCTGCACGGCACGGCCACCCAGCACAACGACGCCATGGAAAGCACGGCGGTCAATACGCTGTTCCCGGCGGGCGTGCTCTGCTCCTCGACCAAACCCATGACCGGCCACACCCTGGGCGCTGCGGGCGCGCTGGAAGCGGCGTTCTGCTGGCTGAGCCTGAAAGCGGACAACCAGGCGCTGCCCCCACACGTCTGGGACAACCAGCCCGACCCCGAGCTGCCGGCCCTCAATTGGGTGACCCCGAGCACTCGCCTGGCGTCCACTGGTCCCCGCTACCTGATGAGCAATTCCTTCGCCTTCGGTGGTAACAACGTCAGCCTGATTATCGGAGACGCCCCATGATTGACTGGCCGCTCGCCGAATTGCTGCCCCACGCTGGCGACATGATCCTCATCGATCAGATCCTCGCGTTCGATGCCGAGCAGATTCACACCCGCCTCACGGTCAAACCCAACGGGCTGTTCAATCGCCCCGACGGCAGCCTGCCGGCCTGGGTCGGCATCGAACTGATGGCCCAGAGCGTCGCCGCGTTCGCCGGGTGTCATGCGCGCCAGCGCGGTGATGAGGTGGAGCTGGGCTTCCTGCTCGGCAGCCGCAAATTCGAATGCAACGTCGAGAGTTTTCCCGCCGGCACCGAGCTGACCATCCACGGCCTGCGCTCGCTGGAAGACGACAACGGCATGGGTGTTTTCGAATGTCATATCAATGGGGTCGGCATTCACGCCAGCGCCCGCCTGAACGTGTATCGCCCGCCTCAGGCCACTCAATATCTTCATGAACCTGCTGGAGTCCAGTCATGACTAAATCCGTACTGGTCACCGGTTCCAGCCGCGGCATCGGCCGCGCCATCGCCCTGCGCCTGGCCCAGGCCGGGCATGACATCGTGCTGCATTGCCGCAGCGGCCTTGCCGAAGCGCAAGCGGTGCAAGGCGAAGTCGAAGCTTTGGGCCGCAGGGCGCGCATCCTGCAATTCGACGTGTCCGACCGCGCTGGCTGCAAGGCCGTTCTGGAAGCCGATGTGGAAGCCCACGGCGCCTATTACGGCGTGGTGCTCAACGCCGGCCTGACGCGTGACGGTGCTTTTCCGGCGCTGAGCGAGGATGATTGGGATGTGGTGATGCGCACCAACCTCGACGGTTTCTACAACGTGCTGCACCCGGTGATGATGCCGATGATCCGTCGTCGCGCCGCCGGGCGGATTGTCTGCATCACCTCGGTGTCGGGGCTGATCGGCAACCGTGGGCAGGTCAACTACAGCGCCTCCAAGGCCGGCCTGATCGGCGCGGCCAAGGCGCTGGCCACGGAGCTGGCCAAGCGCAAGATCACCGTCAACTGTGTCGCCCCCGGCCTGATCGACACGGCGATGCTCGATGAAAACGTGCCGGTGGAAGAACTGATGAAAATGATCCCCGCACAACGCATGGGCACCCCGGAAGAGGTGGCCGGCGCGGTGAATTTCCTGATGTCGGCGGAAGCGTCGTACATCACCCGCCAGGTGCTGGCGGTCAACGGAGGCCTGTGCTGATGAAGCGCGTCGTCGTCACCGGCATGGCCGGCATCACCTCACTGGGCAGCGACTGGGACACCATCGCCCGCCACTTCGCGGCCAACCAGAGCGGTATCCGCCGGATGGACGAGTGGGATCGTTTTACCGAACTCAACACCCGCCTGGCCGGGCCTATCGATGACTTCAAGGTGCCGGGCCACTGGACCCGCAAGCAACTGCGCAGCATGGGCCGGGTTTCGCGGCTTGCGGTTGGTGCTTCGGAGCAGGCCCTGGCGGACGCCGGGCTGCTGGGTAACGAATTGATCAAGGATGGGCGCATGGGTGTGGCCTGCGGTTCCTCCACCGGCAGCACCGACGAGATCAAGGCATTCGGCAACATGCTGCTCAACTCGGTGGCGGAAGGTCTGAACGCCAACTCCTACGTGCGCATGATGCCGCACACGACGGCGGCGAATATCAGCATCTTCTTCGGTCTGACCGGGCGTTTGATTCCGACGTCCAGCGCCTGCACCAGCGGTAGCCAGGGCATCGGCTATGCGTACGAGGCGATCAAGTTCGGCCGCCTGCCGCTGATGCTCGCCGGTGGCGCCGAAGAGCTGTGCCCGACCGAAGCGATGGTGTTCGACGCGCTCTATGCCACCAGCCTGAAGAACGACACGCCGCACTTGTCTCCGCGTCCGTACGACACCGGTCGTGATGGTCTGGTGATCGGTGAAGGTGCGGGCATGCTGGTGCTGGAAGAGCTGGAGCATGCTCTGGCGCGCGGCGCGCATATCCATGCGGAGATCGTCGGCTTCGGCAGCAACGCCGACGGCCAGCACACCACCCGTCCCGAGCAGGTCACCATGCGCCGGGCCATGGAGCTGGCGCTGGAAGACGCGGGTGTCGAGCCATCGGCCATTGGCTACGTTAACGGCCACGGCACCGCCACCGAACAAGGCGACATCGCCGAAACCCTGGCCACCAGCAGCCTGTTCGGCGAACACATGCCCATCAGCTCGCAGAAAAGCTTCCTCGGCCACACCCTCGGCGCGTGCGGCGCGCTGGAGTCCTGGTTCAGCATCGAAATGCTCAACCGCGACCTCTACATCCACACCCTCAACCTCGACGAAATCGACCCCAACTGCGGCAAGCTCGACTACCTGCGCGGCGAATTCCGGCAGATGAGCCACCAGTTCGTCATGAACAACAACTTCGCGTTTGGTGGGGTGAATACGTCGCTGATCTTCAAGCGCTGGTCCTGAACTGTGGGAGCGAGCCTGCTCGCGATGGTCGTCAACGATAACGCGGGCCACCTGAATCCCCGCGCTGCCTGTGCCTCCATCGCGAGCAAGCTCGGCTCCTACAGTGATCGAGTTGCCCGCAGATTTCCGCATCCAACCCGAATACCTGTAGGAGCCGAGCTTGCTCGCGAAGACGGTGTGTCAGACGACATCGATGTTGGATGTACCGGCCTCTTCGCGGGCAAGCCCGCTCCCACAGGTTTGCGGGTGAAGTGGAGATTTGTGAGCCACCCACGATCCTTGTGGGAGCGGGCTTGCCCGCGAATGACGGCGCAGCCGTCACGATTTCAGCGACTCAACCTTACTGGTCAACAACTCCACAAACGCCCGCGCCATGGCCGATTTCTGGTCCTTGCGTTGCACCAGCCACACCGCCGATTCCGCCGCCGGGTCCAACAGGGGTCGGTAGACCACGCCGTCGATGCGCATCCGCCGGTACGATGCCGGCATCACCGAAACACCCAACCCCGCCGCCACCAACCCGATGATGGTCATGGCTTCCCCGGCCTCCTGGGCGAAGTGCGGGCTGAAGCCGGCATCCCGTGCCAGGCTCAGCAACTGTGCATAGAGGCCGCTGCCGTAGCTGCGCGGGAAAAACACGAAGGGTTCGAGGGCCAGGGCGGACAGGTAGAGCCCCTCTTCACTGCCCTCCACCAACGGGTCCTTGGAACTGAGCACCGCGACCAGCGGCTCGCGCATCAGCTCGACCACGCTGAGCGAATCCGGCAGGCCTAGCGGGCGCATGATGCCGACTTCGATCGACTCGTCCACCAGCGCATCCGCCACCTGTGTACTGCTCATTTCCCTCAGGTTGAGGTGCACCGCCGGGAAGCGCTGGCGGAACTCGAAGATCGCCTGGGGAATGGTGGTGTTGAACGGCGCCGACGAGGTGAAGCCGATTTTCAGCTCGCCCAACTCACCCAATTGCGCCCGCCGCGCCACATCCGCCGCCTTGTCGACCTGCGCCAGCACCAGTCGCGCCTCTTCCAGGAACAGCCGACCGGCTTCGCTCAGCTCGACCCGACGATTGGTCCGTTCGAACAACCGCGCGCCGAGCTCCTGTTCCAGCGCCTGAATCTGCTGGCTCAGCGGCGGCTGGGAGATGCCCAGGGCCTGTGCGGCGCGGCCGAAGTGCAGTTCCTCGGCGACGGCGATGAAGTAGCGCAGATGACGCAATTCCATGGAAACCCCATTAGGTCGTTAAAGCTATCAAACAGGTCGAACAATATATTGGATTGAATCATTAGCCAGCTATATGCTTTTTTCATTGCCTGACCGGCTGTGTACTACCGAGGTCCACCGTGAAAACTGCTGTCGCTCCACTCGCCCATGAAGTTCAACCCACCGCCCAGGGCGATGTAGCCGCCGAGCTGGCGCAGATCTACATCGAAAAAGGCACGCCTGCGTTCATGCGCACGGTGCTGGCGCTGTTCTCCGGGGGCTTTGCCACCTTCGCCCTGCTCTACTGCGTGCAGCCGATGATGCCGCTGCTGTCCAACGAGTACTCGATCAACGCGGCGCAGAGCAGTCTGATCCTGTCGGTGGCCACGGGCATGCTCGCCATCGGCCTGCTGATCACCGGCCCCCTGTCCGATCGCCTTGGGCGCAAGCCGGTGATGGTCGCGGCGCTGTTCGCCGCCGCGCTGTGCACCATGGCCAGCGCGATGATGCCGAGCTGGCACGGCGTGCTGATCATGCGCGCGCTGATCGGCCTGTCCCTGAGCGGGCTGGCGGCGGTCGCCATGACCTACCTCAGTGAAGAAATCCACCCGCAGCACCTCGGCCTGGCCATGGGTCTGTACATCGCCGGCAACGCCATTGGCGGGATGAGCGGGCGCCTGATTACCGGGGTGCTGATCGACTTCATCAGCTGGCACTCGGCGATGCTGGTGATCGGCGGCCTGGCGATGATCGCGGCGGCGGTGTTCTGGAAGATTCTCCCCGAGTCGCGCAACTTCCGCGCCCGCTCGCTGAACCCGCGCAGCCTGCTCGACGGCTTCACCATGCACTTTCGCGACGCCGGCCTGCCACTGTTGTTCCTCGAAGCCTTCGTACTGATGGGCGCGTTCGTGACCCTGTTCAACTATGTCGGCTACCGCCTGCTGGCCGAGCCGTACCACATGAGTCAGGCCTTCGTCGGCTTGCTGTCGCTGGTTTACCTGTCGGGTATCTACAGTTCGGCGAAAGTCGGCGCGCTGGCTGACAAGCACGGGCGGCGCAAGATGCTCTGGAGCTCCATCGCGCTGATGATCGCGGGCCTGGCACTGACGATGTTCACGCCGCTGCCGCTGGTGATTTTCGGGATGCTGGTGTTCACCTTCGGTTTCTTCGGCGCGCACTCGGTGGCCAGCAGCTGGATTGGCCGCCGTGCGACCAAGGCCAAGGGGCAGGCTTCGTCCTTGTATCTGTTCAGCTACTACGCGGGGTCGAGTGTGGCGGGAACGGCGGGTGGGGTGTTCTGGCATATCGGTGGCTGGAACGGGATTGGGTTGTTCATTGGCGCGTTGTTGCTGGTGGCGCTTGGGGTGGCGTTGAAGTTGGCGAAGTTGCAGCCGTTGCCATAGTTATGAAGGAATCGGCGGTGTTCACAGATCCTGTGGGAGCGGCGGTGCGACGATTCGACTTGCTCGCGAAGGCGGTGTGTCAGGCAATTACATGTTGGATGTGCCGGCCCTTTCGCGAGCAAGCCCGCTCCCACAGGGGAATGTGTTTGGCTTCATTGTCTGAGGACGGCTTGGGCGTGCAGCGCGGCTTCGCGTTTTTCCAGGGTCAGGGATTGCAGGGTGACGCCTTCGCGTTCCAGCTGGTCTAGCCACGACAGCAGAATCCGGGCCTCGCCGCTGAGGGTCAAGCGCAGGAGGTCGTTGTCGGTGTCCATCTGATGCAATTCCAAGCCCGTGGTGGCGAGGCTTTCGCTGATGCGCAGCGATAACGGCTGATCGGCGGATTGCGGTGCACGGGGCTGTGCCTTTTGCAGTTGCGCCGCCAGGGCAAGTTGCTGGCGGTATTGGCGCTCGGCAGTTGACAGCCGTTGTTGGGTCGGCTGCCAGATCAGGAAGAAGGCTGCGACGCTGAGGACGAAGAGGCCGAGGATCGACACCATGCGCCGTTCGCGAAGCGTCATGCGCTGCCACTTCGCAGTGAATCCCGTGAACTTCATACGCCCTGCTCCATGGTCAAAGTCGCCAATACCCGATTGCGCTCCTTGCTCGCGCTGTCGAGCCGCACCGGCAAGCCTTGCTGTCGTCCCCGTTCGCGCAGCTGCTCCAGCTCGGCAAAGCTGTTGACGCTGAGCTGGATTTTCCAGCCGTCGCCTTCACGAAACTCGATGCGTTGGACCTCGACGTGACTGGCGCCGATCACCTGCTCGACCAGTTTGACCAGACCGGCGATTTGACTGCCCTGCACCTGCGCGCCCCGCCCCTGCAAAGCGCTGAACTGCGCCGCAAGGTCGACGATGCGGGTTTGCTCCGGATACAGCGCCTTGAACTGCTGTTCACTGCGGCCGTACAGCTGCCGGCTTTCATGTTCGAGAAAACGGATGCGCGTTTCACCGGCGCCCCACGTCAGCAGCACCAAAACCAGCGCCGTCACCGCGCCTGCACGCCAGGGAAAACGAGCGCGACGCACGGCAAACTCACCGTGCAGCAGGTTGATGGCGTGGCTGTGATCGCCCCTTAACCAATCATCGATTTCCTCCTGCTGCCACTGCATATCCGCGGGCAGGCATGGCTTGAGCGACGGCAACGCGTCCTCCCCCACCGCCAGGCGAGCCCCGAGCCCGCCACCTAAAACCCAACGGCCAAACCACCGCACACCGACGGCCTGATCCACTGGCAACAGATCGACATCGACGAAAACCGAGCGCACCTCAACTCCAGCCTCGACCATCAACGCCAGCACTGCGGAAAAACGCTCCCGCCCAATCACCATCAGCGGATAACCCCCCTGTGGATCACGTCGGCCAACACTCAAGTGCACCGATTCCAGCGCTTCGCTCAACTGCTCTTCAACAGCAAATCCAAGGGCCTTGGCATCCGGTCGACGCCCCGAAGGCCAGGGTTCGCTACGCAGCCAGCTGCACGCTTCCATGGGCAACAGCAGATCCACGGACTGCCCTTTCAAAGCCGGCGCCGCCTCGCTCAGGGGCATGGTTTGCCGTTGACCGGCCGGGGACCAAAGACAGCACGGCCAATCGAGCGACGGCGCAGCGAGGCCCTCTGCGGTCAGGTAAAGCCAGGTTTTCATGGAGTGATCTCGTGGGGATTCGATGGCAGCAACCGTCGTTGCAGGACGTTGAGCTGGCGTGTCTTGGGATCGCGTTCGACATCCGTGGCGAGGCGTAATCGGCTCTGCCCCTGAGCCACCTGAACGTTGATGCGGAACCAGCGGCTGTCGATGCCCAGCCCATGGCTGCTGACATCAGCACCGGTGAGTAACGGATCGTTTGTGAAGGCCTGAACGCTTGGCCACAGGCGCGTGTTTCGCTGCTGGACGAGTGCGTCAGCCGTCACGGCGTCGATGTCATGGAGGCTGCGCAGCAACAGCGCAGGTGCCGTGTTGATGTTCAATGCCGCGTCCATGGGCAACACGGCAACCCAGGGTTCCAGCCGACGCAACAACTGACCGTCAATGCTCGGCAACAGCCGCAACTGACTCAAATCTCGCAACGCGCCCACTTGCTCCAAGGGCATGTCAGGCAGTTCAAGCAGCACCAGCAGACGCGCCCAGCGATTGAGCGTGACCTGATCGATCTGCCCCTGAATCAACACAGCATTGAGATTGAAACGCCCGGCCAGATCCTCGATCTCGACCTGAATCTGTGCGTCATCCAGATCAAACGCCGCATTGAGCCCCGCGTCTTCCTGCAGCATCGCCAACGCCCGGCTTTCCCCCGCAACCGCAAGCTGGCGCAGATGCATCTGCTGCACCTGTTGCCCACTGCTTTGCAGCATCAACCGATGACTGCGCAGCACCCCACCGATGATCAACAGCGCCAGGCTCATGACCAGCAACACGCTGATCAACGCCACACCTCGTTGCCGCGTCCTCATGGCAATGCTCCCGGCAACAACAGCACCCGACGAACCCCTTCGAAGCGCCCTGCCGACAGCTGCACTTCCAGCGCTCCGGGAACCTTCGAGTCCTGCCGCTGCAACAACCGCCAGCTCAGGTGCCGAACATCGTCGAGCAGCTTCTGCCGCTGCACGACCAGCGCACCTTCGCTGCGACTCTCACGCCACAGCACGCCGTTGTCGAGTGTGTAGGAAAGGGACTGGCGCTCGCTGCGCGGTTGGTCCAGCGGATTGCGCCAATTGCCCCGCTGCCATTGCGCGCGGGATTGTTCCAGCACGATGGGCTGTTCGGTGATGTGTAGCAGATCGCGCTCGATGAGAGCGACCGCCCGTTGCAGGCTGCGCAGCTCGCGATCATGGCTCTGGGTGCCTTGCTGCACGCGCACGACACCGTCAAACAGCGTCCAACTGGCCAGGCCCAACAAGGCGAAGATCGCCAGGGCGACCACCAGTTCGAGCAAGGTGAAACCGCGCTGCTCACTGCTCACGCTGGGGGATCCAACCAGTGGCGCGGTGCAAGGTCTGGTCGCGTCCGGCGAGGCTGACCTGAAGTTCGATCGCGATCAGGCCGGCCTCGCTCGACGAGCCCACCTGCTGGCGAACGATCCAGTCCCGGCGGTCCATATTCACTACCCGCTGCGACTGCCCGAAATCCGGCTCGTTTTGCAGACGCAGTTCATTCAATTGGTTGTCCGCCACCCAGGCTGCGATCAACCGCTCTTCGACCGTCGAAGCCTGGCGGAGCACATATTGGCTGGCCGACAACACGGCCGTCGCCAGCGTCGCGAACACCGTCAGCGCCACCATGATTTCCAGCAGCGTAAAGCCGCCCATGCGCCGCCTAGCCATCGATCACCACCTCGCCGATGCCGTCGCTGGACAGGCTTAACACGCTGCGACCGGTGCTTTCGAAGGTCAGGCTGAAGACGCTGATTTCATCGCTGCTGAGCAGCAACAATTGTGGCGGGCCTTCGTCGCTTGCGAGGTTCACG
Source organism: Pseudomonas sp. SDO55104_S430 (assembly GCF_054070595.1). Classification (NCBI taxonomy): domain Bacteria; kingdom Pseudomonadati; phylum Pseudomonadota; class Gammaproteobacteria; order Pseudomonadales; family Pseudomonadaceae; genus Pseudomonas; species Pseudomonas sp. SDO55104_S430. The sequence continues at coordinate 35,638 of NZ_JBSVXG010000013.1, forward strand.
AAATAGCCGTCGTGCTTCAGGCGTAGACGCAAATCCGCAGGCCAGCGATTAAGCGCCGTGACCGGCTCCCAGCCACTGACGCCGAGAAGCAGCGTGCGATAACCCTCGTTGCTCAAGCGCACGCCGTACTCCTGGCTTTCCAGCACCGCCCGTTCGCGAAATTGGCGAATCACACCAGCCAAGGCGTCCGCCTCCTGCCTGGTCTGACGCGCCGGGTTGCTGCCGGTGGCCAGATTGACCATGCCCACCAGCACGCCGATCAGCACGATCACGATCATCAACTCCAGCAAGGTGAACCCTCGACAGCGACGCGGCATGAATCAATCGCCCCAGTTGCCGATGTCGGCCGCATGCCCTTCGCCACCCACCACACCATCGGAACCGAGGGAATACAGGTCGAAGCCGCCGTTGCCCGATTTCACGCCGGGATTGAGGTATTGATAAGGCGTGCTCCAGGGATCAACGGGCAGGTTTTTCAGATAGCCCTGCGGGTTCCAGTTGCGCGCCGCCGGCAGCCCCGACGGGCGTTTGTGCAAGGCGTCGAGCCCCTGCTGGGTCGAGGGGTACTGGAAGTTGTCCAGGCGATACATTTCCAGGGCGGTGGCGATGGCCTGGATATCGGTCTTCGCGGCGGTGACCTTGGCCTGATCGGGGCGGCTCATGAATTGCGGCACCACGATGGCCCCGAGGATACCGATGATGACGACCACCACCATGATTTCGATCAGGGTAAAACCGCGCTGGGACGTGCTGTGACGGGGGGCTTTCATGGGTCAATTCACCAATTGGTTGAGGCTGAGAATGGGCAGCAGGATGGCCAGGACGATCAGCAGCACGACGCCGCCCATCAGCACCAGCATGGCCGGCTCGAACAGGCTGACGACCAGGGCGATGCGCGCCGCGAGGCTGCTTTCCTGCTGTTCGGCGGCGCGGGCCAGCATGCGGTCGAGTTCGCCGGCCCGCTCGCCGCTGGCGATCATGTGCAACATCATCGGGGGGATATCGCCGCTGCGCTCCAGGCCGCGGGTCAGGGTGCCGCCCTCGCGGACCGAGCGGGCGACATCGACCATGCGTGCGCGAATGGTCAGGTTGCCGATCACGGCGGCGGCGATTTCCAGGGCGTCGACCAGCGGCACCGCGCTCTTGCCGAGAATCGCCAGGGTGCTGGCGAAGCGCGCCGCCTCCATCGCCCGCAACACTTCGCCGAACACCGGTATTTTCAGCAGCAGGCGATGCCAGCGCAGGCGCCATTGAGGCTGGCGCAAGCTCCAGCGCCAAGCGCCGATCAGCAGCGCCAGCCCGCCCATCAGCAGCACGCCGTGACTGCGCAATGTGTCGCTGACGCTGATAAGCGCCAACGTCAGCCAGGGCAGCGCCTGGCCGCTATCGACGAAGATCTTCACCACGTCGGGCACCACAAATCCGAGCAGGAAACCGACGATCAGGACGCTGGCCGACATCAGGATCATCGGGTACACCAGCGCCATCTGGATTTTCTGCCGCGAGGCCTGGCGAGCCTGGGTGTAGGCGGCCAGTTGCTCCAGCACGTGGCCCAGGTGCCCGGAGCGCTCCCCCGCCGCCACGGTGGCGCGGTACAGCTCGGGAAACGCCTTGGGAAACTGCCCCAGGGCCGTGGCCAGTGCGTGCCCTTCCATGACCCGGCTCCGGACCGCCGACAACAGGCCGGTGACGCGGCGTTTGGCACTTTGTTTGGCCACCGCCTGCAAGGCTTCTTCCAGTGGCAGACCGGCCTGAACCAGTGTGGACAACTGGAGGGTCAGCAGGGCCAGATCGGCCGCACTCAGGCGGTGCTGCGGACTCGCGCCTGCGGCGATCCGGATCTCCTTCACATCCCGCGGCCACAGCCCGCGCTCGCGCAACAGTTGTCGCGCCTGTCGCGGGCTGTCGGCCTCCAGCCGGCCCTTGCAGCGACGGCCCTGCGCGTCGTCGGCGCGGTACTCGAAATCTGGCATGGATCAGTCCTCCCGAGTCACGCGCAGCAATTCGTCGAGGCTGGTCACGCCATCGAGCACCCGCTGGCGACCGTCCCGGAACAGGCTGCGCGATACCTTGCGTGCCTCGAGAGCCAACGCCTGCTCACTGGCGCCCTGATGGATCAGCGCCGACACGGCGGGCGTCACGCTGACCAGCTCATAGATCCCGACACGTCCGCGATAACCGTGCTGGCATTGCTCACAGCCCGTCGCCCTGAACAGCTGTGCACCGGCCTCCAGACCCAGGCGCTGGCAGACAGCAGAATCGGCGATATAGGGCGTCCTGCACTGCGGACACAAGGTGCGCAGCAGACGCTGGGCCAGAATGCCCACCAGGGACGACGCCAGCAGATAGGCGTCCACCCCCATGTCCACCAATCGCGTAACGGCGCCGACTGCGCTGTTGGTGTGCAACGTTGAAAGCACCAGATGCCCGGTCAACGAGGCTTGAACGGCAATCTCCGCCGTCTCGCGATCGCGGATTTCACCGACCATCACCACGTCCGGGTCCTGACGCAGGATCGCCCGCAGGCCTCGGGCGAACGTCATGTCGACCTTCGGATTGACCGGCATCTGGCCGACGCCCGGCAGGTGATATTCGATGGGGTCTTCGACGGTGAGGATGTTGCGGGTCTGGTCGTTCAGACTGCTGAGGGCGGCATACAGACTGGTGGTCTTACCCGAGCCCGTGGGGCCGGTCACCAGCAGGATGCCGTGGGGTTTGCCGAGCAACTGGCGCAGGGCCGCGAGGGTGTCGTCCGGCATGCCCAGGCGCTGCAAATCCAGGCGCCCGGCCTGCTTGTCGAGCAGGCGCAACACCACCCGTTCGCCATGGGCTGACGGCAAGGTCGACACCCGCACATCGACTTCGTGACCGGCCAGGCGCAGGGCCATGCGCCCGTCCTGAGGGATGCGTTTTTCGGCAATATCCAGCCGCGCCATGACCTTGATCCGCGACACCAGCAGCGTCGCCAGTTCACGCCTGGGGCGCAGCATTTCACGCAACTGGCCGTCCACACGCATGCGCACCGACAGGTATTGCTCGAAGGTTTCCAGGTGCACGTCGGAAGCGTGTTCACGCACCGCTTCGCTGAGCAGCGCGTTGATCAGGCGGATGATTGGCGCATCGCCCTGCTGCTCCAGCAGATCGGCGGTTTGCGGCACTTGGTCCACAAGGCTCAGCAGATCCAGTTCGTCATCCAGCCCCTGGGCGACCTGCTCGGCGGCGCTTTGTCCTTCGCGATAAGCCGCCGCCAGACGAGTGGCGAAGACCTCGGAGGACAGCCTCCGCACGGGCAAATCCCGACCACACACCCGGCGCGCCTCGGCAATCGCTGTCAGCGGTGTATCGGCGCGGATGGCCAGGCTTGGCGCATCGCCCTCGGACTCCAGCAGAACGCCGAAGCGCCGGGCGAAGCCGAATGGCAGCTCAGTCGGGCAACTCATGGAAGGTTCGGCGCCTCGACGCCCGGCTCGAACAACTGGCGGGCATCGGCGGGCAACAGCAACGAGTTGTTGTCCCGGGCGCCGGGCTGGCTCAGCTCACGCAGCGCGTTGTAACGCTGGCGGCTGACGTCGGCCAGATCTTCCTTGCTGCGCACGATGGTCGGGCGCAGGAACACCATCAGGTTGCTTTTGGTCTGGGTGTCTCGGTTCCAGCGGAACAGCGCGCCCAGATAAGGGATGTCGCGCAGCAGTGGCACCCCGCTCTTCTGGGTGCGCACGCTGTCGCGGATCAGGCCGCCGATGACGATGATTTCGCCGTCGTCGGCCAGGATGGTGCTCTTGAGGGCGCGCTTGTTGGTGATCAGGTCCGAGGAATCGATGCCGGAGACCGAGGGCGCGATGTCCGACACTTCCTGCTCGACTTCCAGGCGCAGGGTCGAGCCTTCGTTGATGTAGGGCTTGATCTTCAGGCTGATGCCGACGTCCTTGCGTTCGACCGTGGTGAATGGGTTGTCGGCGCCGCTGCTGTTGGTGGCGTAGGAGCCGGTTTTAAACGGTACATTCTGGCCGACGATGATTTCCGCTTCCTGGTTGTCCAGGGTCAGCAGGCTCGGCGTGGACAGCAGGTTGCTGTGGGTGTTACTGGCCAGGGCCGAAATCAACGCGCCGAAGCGGTCGCTGCCGAGCTTGAGCAACGCGCCTTCCGGGGCCGATTTTTTCTCGTCGAAGGTCAGGCCGCCGACGATGGGAATGTCGGTGCCGGGGAAGTTGATGAAGCCCTTGGCATCGCCAGTATTGAGGTTCCACTGCACGCCCACCGCCTCGGCGATGTCGCCGGAGATTTCGACGATGGCCGCGTGGATCAGCACCTGCGCCCGGGGCTGGTCGAGCTGGCGCACGATGCTCTCGATGGTCTGCACCTGCGCCGGCTCGGCGATCAGCACCAGCGCGTTCTGGCTTTCGTCGGCCTTGATCATGAAGTTCGAACTGGAAGTGCTGTCCTTGGCACCGCCCAAGGGCGCGGGAGCCTTTCTGCCTTGGCCCATGGTTTCCAGAATCTGCGCCAGCTGCTTGGCATCGCTGTGACGCAAGCGGATCACCCGGGCGTTGTCGGGGCTCGCCGTGGCGCGCACATCCAGGCCACGAGCCAGCGCACTGAGGCGTTGGCGGACGGCGGCGGGGCCGATGAGGATCAGGCGATTGGTGCGGGTATCGGCCAGCACCTGGATCGCGCTTTCGGCATTGCGCTTGCCCAGGGACGCTTCCATCAATGCGGCCACGTCGCTGGCCTGGGCGTGCTGCAACGCAATCACCGTGTGCAGATTGCCCTGCCCCGAATCCAGTTGCCGAACCACCTGGGCAATGCGTTGGGCGTTGGCGGCAGTCTCGGTGACCACCAGCGCATTGGCCGAGGTTGAGGGGCCGACATAGCCGTTAGCCGACACCAATGGCCGCACCAGCCCGGCAAAATCGGCGGCGCTGCCGGTGTTCAGTTCGATGACCTGGGTGACGAATTGCGAAGCCGTGGCGTTGGCTGCCGAGCCGGTGCCGGCGCGGGTCTTGGCTTCAGCCACGGGGGTGATGAGGATCCGGTCGCCTTCATCGATGACCGTGAAGTTGTGAGCGTCGAGCACCGCATAGAACAGCCGGCGCACGCCCTCACGATCGAGGGCCTTGGGGGACATGACCGTGACGCGTCCGGAGACTCGCGGATCGAGCACGACGGTGGTGCCGAGAATGCTGGAGATCTCTTCGACGATGTCTCGCAGTTCGGCGTTGTTCATCGCCAACTGCCATTTTTCTTCCGCGGCATGCGCCGTGCCCAGGGTCGCCAGCAAGACGCAAAGAAACATGGAGCGCAAAGCCTGCGCGCCAATGAAGCTGTTCATGAATTCGATCACTCTGACGGCCCGGAAAACGGGCGTAGAAAACGCGTGGAAACGCCAGGGGCCTGGGCGTCGGCCGCAGTTTCGAGCTGACGCAGGAAGCGCGCGGCGGGCGCATGCAAGGTCAGGCGCTCTTCGCGCCCCTTGTTCCACAGCAATACCTGATTGGCCTCGACCCGGCGCAGCACGCTGCCACCCGGCAAGCGTTCACCGACCTGATACAGGCGCGGACCCTGGGCATCGGCCAGCAGCGCCTTGGACAGGCCATCGCTGGCCACGAAACTCGCGTGCAGGGTAAGGGGTTCGGCGCTGGCCTGCGGTGTGTCTGCGCCAGTGAAACCCAGCACCATGGCAACCGCTGACGCGTCCAGCGCGGCGAGTTCGGATGCGGCAGGCGCCGACGCCACAACCTCGGACAGGCGAGGCAACGCTTGGCGAAACTGCCAATCCTGCCACAGCACAAACGCGACGCAGCCTGCTGATAGAACCAGCAGGCCAATGGCGGGGATATGGCGCTTGAAAGGGATACGCACAGATTCACTCAATAATCGCCCCCTGTAGGAGCGAGCTTGCTCGCGATGGTCGTTAACGAAAACGCGGGGCATCTGAATGCCCGCGGTGTCTGGACCACCATCGCGAGCGTGCTCGCTCCTACAGTGGGGAAGGGTCAGGACTTAGAGCTTGTCCCAGGCCATGTGCCAATGCGCACCGATACCCGGCTCAAAGCCGGCGGCCGTCGGCGTGTACTGCTTGCAGTAGCCCGATTCAGGGAATGGCTTGCACTCGAAAACCTCGTTGGTCTTCGGCTGCAGCACCTTGGTCCCGGCCTTGTAGTCGTTCAGGCCTTCCGGGAAGACGAAGTCGTAGTCGGCGCCAGCGCCTTCACCGGTCACGTTGACCGACTTGGTGTCCTGACGGGTAGTACGACCATCCAGGGTGGTGCCAACCAGAGTCAGGGTATGGGCGCCTGGATTGCTGCGCACATCCATGACCAGGGTTGCCGCACCGCTTTCGATTTGTGCCGAAGTGGTGCCGACCGCTTTATTGTTCTGGTCGAACAGGGTGGCTTCGAGATTCATCTTACGGTTGGAGATCACGTTGAAATCAGCCTTGACCAGACCTTTCTCCAGCACGTATTCAGGCTTTATCGACGACACCGACAGGCGCGCCGCCGCATCTTCCTGCATGTTCAACTGCACTTCGTAACGGGTCACGCCGCTTTCTTTCTGCGCGTACAGGGTGTTGGTGCCCTTGACCGGCTCGATGGTGCCGTTCTCGTCACGCACACCGGCGCGGATCAGGGTGTGGGTCTTGTTGATGGCTTCAGCCAACTTGAACGACCAGTTCTGCGGTACACCCTCCTCGGCTGTCGCAATGGCGATCTCGACGTGGTACTCCGTGTTCTCGCCATTGGCCGAGAACGCACGGGCTTTGACCTTGTCGCCCACCATCAGCTGGGTCGACGGCGCGATGCTGCCCACGGAGGACCAGCCGCCCGGCAGTTCAGGCTCGGCAATGATGTTCACGTCCGTCGCGTTGTAAAACGCCGCATCGGTGTCGCCAACGGTCCAGATGCCGAGGATCACATGCTGGCCGCTCTTGTCCGCAGGAATGGTGCAGTTGTGCTTGTCGCTGTTGGAGGGCTTCTGGTTGCCGCCGTCCTTGGTGCAGAACGGAGTGCTTTCGAAGGTCGCGCGCTTGAGCGGCTCGTTCGGGTTCCAGCCGTTACGGGTGATGAAGTATTCGTGCTTGGTGGCGGGGTGAATGGCGGTGTAGTGCCATTGGAAATCGATGTTGCGATCCTTGATTTCCGTCATGTGCCAGCGGGTGGCGGACTGCGCGTCCAGTGACGAGAACATCGAGTGACCGCCGCTCGGAATCTTGCCGTCGATCGGGCCTTGCAGAGGCGCGCCGCCGACACCGGCCGGGAAGCCCTTGAAGGTTTCACCGACGCTTTGCGGCTCGTACTGCGCGCCGCCGCAGTTGGTGTTCAGGCCTTTCTGGCAAAGCAGTGCGCGCGAAGGCGGAACTTCCAGGTAGCCATGAGCGGAAACGGTTTGAGACGCCAACATGGCCGATAACAGGATCATTGAAGAAGTGCAGCTGGCCAGGGCACTTCGCTTGTAGGAGGTATTGTTCATAGAATGAATTCCAGACTACTTATCGAAGATTGAGGCGCACATTGCTGGCGCCCATGTTTGCGATATTGCTCAGCAAAGAGGCTGGGCAAGGGGCCGGAACCTTACTTGGATGAGTGGATTTTCTATGTAGGGAAAATCTCTGTTGGACGCAGGAATTGTCACCTTGAGCGCTTTTCCGACGGGGATGAAGGAATTGTCCCGCGCAGTGAAAACGGCCTTAAACATGAAAAACGTCAGGCACAAAAAAAGCCTGTCCGGCGCAATGCCGGACAGGCTTTCGATCATTTCACAAACGCTTATTCGTGATACTGGGCCGACAGCTCATGTACCGCGCGCAGGAAAGCGCCTGCGTGTTCCGGATCGACTTCCGGGGTGATGCCGTGGCCCAGGTTGAACACGTGGCCACTGCCCTTGCCGTAGCTGGCGAGAATGCGACCGACTTCAGTGCGGATCGCTTCCGGCTTGGCGTAGAGCACGGTCGGGTCCATGTTGCCTTGCAGGGAGACTTTGCTACCGACGCGGGCGCGGGCACTGCCGATGTCGCAGGTCCAGTCCAGGCCCAGCGCGTCGGCGCCGGCGTCGGCGATGCTTTCCAGCCACAGGCCGCCGTTCTTGGTGAACAGGATCACCGGCACCTTGCGCCCTTCGTGTTCGCGGATCAGGCCGCTGACGATTTTTTTCATGTAGGCCAGGGAGAATTCCTGGTAGGCCGCCGCCGACAGACTGCCGCCCCAGCTGTCGAAGATTTGCACCGCCTGCGCGCCAGCCAGAATCTGGCCATTGAGGTAGCTGGTGACGGTCTGAGCGAGCTTGTCCAGCAGCAGGTGCAGAGCTTGCGGGTTGTCGTACAGCATGGTTTTGGTCTTGCGGTAGTCTTTCGACGAGCCGCCTTCGACCATGTAGGTGGCCAGGGTCCACGGGCTGCCGGCAAAACCGATCAGCGGTACACGACCGTTGAGTTCGCGGCGGATGGTGCTGACCGCGTCCATGACGTAGCCGAGGTCTTTCTGCGGATCGGGAATCGGCAGGGCTTCGATGTCGGCCAGGGTGCTGACGACTTTCTTGAAGCGCGGGCCTTCGCCGGTTTCAAAATACAGGCCCTGGCCCATGGCGTCAGGGATGGTCAGGATGTCGGAGAACAGGATCGCCGCATCCAGCTGTGGATAACGGTCCAGCGGCTGCAGCGTGACTTCGCAGGCGAACGACGGGTTCATGCACAGGCTCATGAAATCGCCGGCCTTGGCACGGCTGGCGCGGTATTCAGGCAAGTAGCGTCCGGCCTGACGCATCATCCACACGGGAGTGACGTCTACGGGTTGCTTGAGCAGGGCGCGCAGGAAACGGTCGTTCTTCAGGGCAGTCATGTCGGCATCCGGAAAAAAAGTGCGGGCATTTTCTCAGAGCGCGAGGGAAAAGGCACGGCAAGAGCGGAGCCTTTTGTCTATCGGGTCAATTTGTCGCGGTTTCGATCGGCAAAAACAACTGTAGGAGCCGAGCTTGCTCGCGATGAGGCAGTGTCAGTCAATACATCAGTGACTGATACACCGCTATCGCGAGCAAGCTCGGCTCCTACAGGGTATTGCGTTCAGCTCAGGGGCGCGGATCAGACGCCCAGATAATCCAGAATCCCTTCAGCCGCATTGCGGCCTTCGAAGATCGCGGTCACTACCAGGTCGGAACCGCGCACCATGTCGCCACCGGCGAAGATTTTCGGGTTGCTGGTCTGGTGCTTGAACTTCCCTTGTTCCGGAGCCACGACGCGGCCCTGGCTGTCGGTCTGGATTTCGAACTGCTCGAACCACGGCGCCGGGCTTGGGCGGAAGCCGAAGGCGATGACCACGGCGTCGGCCGGGATGATCTCTTCGGAGCCCGGGATCGGCTCGGGGCTGCGACGGCCACGGGCGTCCGGCTCGCCGAGACGGGTCTCGACCACCTTCACGCCTTCGACCTTGTCTTCACCCACGATGGCAATCGGCTGGCGGTTGTAGAGGAATTTCACGCCCTCTTCCTTGGCGTTCTTCACCTCTTTGCGCGAGCCCGGCATGTTCGCTTCGTCACGACGATAGGCACAGGTCACCGACTTGGCGCCCTGGCGGATCGAGGTACGGTTGCAGTCCATCGCCGTGTCGCCGCCACCCAGGACCACAACCTTCTTGCCTTTCATATCGACGAAATCTTCCGGCGACTTTTCAAAGCCAAGGTTGCGATTGACGTTGGCGATCAGGAAATCCAGTGCGTCGTAGACGCCCGGCAGGTCCTCACCGGCAAAGCCGCCCTTCATGTAGGTGTAGGTGCCCATGCCCATGAACACGGCATCGTATTCGGCGAGCAGTTGCTCCATGGTCACGTCCTTGCCCACCTCGGTGTTGAGGCGGAACTCGATGCCCATGCCGCTGAAGACTTCGCGACGATTGCTCAGCACGGTCTTTTCCAGCTTGAACTCGGGGATGCCGAAGGTCAGCAGACCGCCGATTTCCGGGTTCTTGTCGAACACCACCGGGGTCACGCCGCCACGCACCAGCACGTCGGCACAGCCCAGGCCCGCCGGGCCCGCGCCGATGATCGCGACACGCTTGCCGGTCGGCTTGACCTTGGACATGTCCGGACGCCAGCCCATGGCGAACGCGGTGTCGGTGATGTACTTCTCCACCGAACCGATGGTCACCGCGCCGAAGCCGTCGTTCAGGGTGCAGGCACCCTCGCACAGACGGTCCTGCGGGCACACCCGGCCGCAAACTTCCGGCAGGGTGTTGGTCTGGTGCGACAGCTCGGCGGCAGCGAGGATGTTGCCCTCGGCCACAAGCTTGAGCCAGTTGGGAATGAAGTTGTGCACCGGGCACTTCCATTCGCAGTACGGGTTACCGCAACCCAGGCAGCGGTGGGCCTGTTCGGCCGACTGCTGGGGTTTGAAAGGTTCGTAGATTTCCACGAACTCTTTCTTGCGTTGACGCAACAGTTTCTTCTTCGGATCCTTGCGCCCGACCTCGATGAACTGGAAGTCATTATTCAGACGTTCAGCCATTGTTAAAACCTCATCAAACTCTTCAGGCGCATATCACTGCGGGTTGGCACGGGTGCTGGAAAGCAACGACTTCAGGTTGGCAGCCTTCGGCTTGACCAGCCAGAAACGGCGCACGTAGTCATCCAGGTTCTCGGCGAGTTCACGACCCCACTCGCTGTCGGTTTCCTCGACGTACTCGTTCAGCACGCGTTGCAAATGGCTGCGGTAGGCTTCCATCGCCTCGCCGCTGATCCGCTGGATTTCCACCAGTTCGTGGTTGACCCGGTCAACGAAGCTGTTGTCCTGGTCGAGCACGTAGGCGAAACCGCCGGTCATGCCAGAGCCGAAGTTGTAACCGGTCTTGCCCAGTACGCAGACGAAACCACCGGTCATGTATTCGCAGCAGTGATCGCCAGTGCCTTCCACGACGGTGTGGGCACCGGAGTTACGCACGGCGAAACGCTCGCCCGCGGTCCCGGCGGCGAACAGCTTGCCGCCAGTGGCGCCATACAGGCAGGTGTTGCCGATGATGGCACTGTCCTGAGTCTTGTAGATGCTGCCCTTCGGCGGAACGATCACCAGCTTGCCGCCGGTCATGCCCTTGCCGACGTAGTCGTTGGCGTCACCTTCCAGGTACATGTTCAGGCCACCGGCGTTCCAGACGCCGAAGCTCTGACCAGCGGTGCCTTTGAAGCGGAAGGTGATCGGCGCGTTGGCCATGCCCTGGTTGCCGTGCTTGCGAGCGATTTCACCGGAGATCCGCGCGCCGATGGAACGGTCGCAGTTGCAGATATCCAGGGCGAATTCGGCGCCGCTCAGGTCGTTGATCGCCGAGGCGGCCATGTCGACCATTTTCTCGGCCAGCAGGCCTTTGTCGAACGGCGGGTTACGCTCAACGCCGCAGAACTGAGGCTTGTCCGCCGGGATGTGATCGCTGCCCAGCAACGGGGTCAGGTCCAGGTGGTGCTGCTTGGCGGTCTGGCCTTCGATGATGTCCAGCAGATCGGTACGGCCGATCAGCTCTTCGAGGGAGCGCACGCCCAGCTTGGCCAGCCACTCACGGGTTTCTTCGGCGACGTAGGTGAAGAAGTTCACCACCATGTCGACGGTACCGATGTAGTGGTCCTTGCGCAGCTTCTCGTTCTGAGTCGCAACGCCGGTGGCGCAGTTGTTCAGGTGGCAGATACGCAGGTATTTGCAACCCAGGGCAATCATCGGTGCGGTGCCGAAGCCGAAGCTTTCAGCGCCGAGGATGGCCGCCTTGATCACGTCGAGGCCGGTTTTCAGGCCGCCGTCGGTCTGCACCTTGACCTTGCCGCGCAGGTCGTTGCCGCGCAGGGTCTGGTGGGTTTCGGCCAGGCCGAGTTCCCACGGAGCGCCCGCGTATTTGATCGAGGTCAGCGGCGATGCACCGGTACCGCCGTCGTAGCCGGAGATGGTGATCAGGTCGGCATAGGCCTTGGCCACACCGGCGGCGATGGTGCCGACGCCCGCTTCTGCCACCAGCTTCACCGAGACCAGCGCCTTCGGGTTGACTTGCTTGAGGTCGAAAATCAGCTGCGACAAGTCTTCGATCGAGTAGATGTCGTGGTGCGGCGGTGGCGAGATCAAAGTCACGCCCGGTACTGCGTAACGCAGTTTGGCGATCAGACCGTTGACCTTGCCGCCTGGCAGTTGACCGCCCTCGCCCGGCTTGGCGCCCTGGGCAACCTTGATCTGCAGCACTTCGGCGTTGACCAGGTATTCAGGGGTTACACCGAAACGACCGGTAGCGACCTGCTTGATTTTCGAGCTCTTGATGGTGCCGTAACGCGCCGGATCTTCGCCGCCTTCACCGGAGTTGGAACGCGCACCAAGGCGGTTCATGGCTTCGGCCAGGGCTTCGTGAGCTTCCGGAGACAGGGCGCCCAGGGAGATACCGGCGGAGTCGAAGCGCTTGAGTACCGATTCCAGCGGCTCGACTTCGCTGATGTCCAGCGGCTTGTCGAGGACCTTGACCTTGAGCAGGTCGCGGATCATCGACACCGGACGGTTGTCCACCAGCGAGGTGTATTCCTTGAACTTGGCGTAGTCGCCCTGCTGCACGGCGGCTTGCAGGGTGTTGACCACGTCCGGGTTGTAGGCGTGGTATTCGCCACCGTGGACGAATTTCAGCAGACCGCCCTGCTGGATCGGCTTGCGCGGACTCCAGGCTTCGGCGGCCAAGGCTTTCTGCTCGGCTTCGATGTCGACGAAACGCGCACCCTTGATGCGGCTCGGCACGCCACGGAAGCTCAGGTTGCAGACTTCCTCGGACAGACCGATGGCTTCGAACAGCTGCGCACCACGGTAGGACGTGATGGTCGAGATACCCATCTTCGACAGGATCTTGAGCAGGCCTTTGGTGATGCCCCGACGGTAGTTCTTGAACACTTCATAGAGGTCGCCCAGCACTTCACCGGTACGGATCAGGTCGCCCAGCACTTCGTAGGCCAGGAACGGATAAACGGCGGAGGCGCCGAAACCGACCAGCACGGCGAAGTGATGCGGATCGCGAGCGGTCGCGGTTTCAACAAGAATGTTGGAGTCGCAACGCAGGCCTTTTTCGGTCAGGCGGTGGTGGACCGCACCGGTGGCCAGGGAGGCGTGGATCGGCAGCTTGCCCGGCGCGATGTGACGGTCACTCAGCACAACCTGGGTACGACCGGAACGCACGGCTTCTTCAGCCTGATCGGCAACGCTGCGGATAGCCGCTTCGAGGCCGACGCTTTCGTCGTAGTTGAGGTCGATGATCGCCCGCTCGAAGCCCGGACGGTCGAGGTTCATCAACGAACGCCACTTGGCCGGGGAAATGATCGGCGAGCTGAGGATCACGCGCGAGGCGTGCTCAGGCGACTCCTGGAAGATGTTGCGCTCGGCACCGAGGCAGATCTCCAGCGACATGACGATGGCTTCACGCAGCGGGTCGATCGGCGGGTTGGTGACCTGCGCGAACTGCTGGCGGAAATAGTCGTACGGCGTGCGCACGCGCTGGGACAGCACGGCCATCGGCGTATCGTCGCCCATCGAGCCCACGGCTTCGTAGCCTTGCTCGCCGAGCGGACGCAGCACCTGGTCGCGTTCTTCGAACGTGACCTGATACATCTTCATGTATTGCTTGAGCTGGTCGACGTCGTAGAAAGCCGAACCGTGGTCGTTGTCTTCCATGGTCGCCTGGATGCGCAGGGCGTTCTTGCGCAGCCATTGCTTGTACGGATGACGGGACTTCAGACGGTTGTCGATGGCGTCGGTGTCGAGGATCTGACCGGTTTCGGTGTCCACGGCGAAGATCTGGCCAGGACCGACACGGCCCTTGGCGATCACGTCTTCAGGCTGGTAGTCCCAGACGCCAATTTCCGAGGCCAGGGTGATGAAGCCATTCTTGGTGGTGACCCAGCGCGCCGGACGCAGACCGTTACGGTCGAGCAGGCACACCGCGTAGCGACCGTCGGTCATTACCACGCCGGCCGGGCCGTCCCACGGCTCCATGTGCATCGAGTTGTATTCGTAGAACGCACGCAGATCCGGGTCCATGGTCTCGACGTTCTGCCACGCTGGCGGAATGATCATCCGCACGCCACGGAACAGGTCGATGCCACCGGTGACCATCAGCTCGAGCATGTTGTCCATGCTGGAGGAGTCGGAACCGACGCGGTTGACCAGCGGGCCGAGCTCTTCGAGATCGGGCATCAGGTCGTTGGCGAACTTGGTGCGACGGGCCACGGCCCAGTTGCGGTTGCCGGTGATGGTGTTGATCTCGCCGTTGTGCGCCAGGAAGCGGAACGGTTGAGCCAGCGGCCATTTCGGCAGGGTGTTGGTGGAGAAGCGCTGGTGGAACACGCAGATCGCGGTTTGCAGGCGCTCATCGCTCAGGTCCGGATAGAAGGCGGCGAGGTCCGCCGGCATCATCAGGCCCTTATAAATGATGGTCTTGTGGGAAAAGCTGCAGATGTAGTGATCGACGTCGGCGGCGTTGGCCACGGACGAACGACGACGGGAGCTGAACAGCTTGATCGCCATGTCCTGATCGCTCAGGCCTTCACCACCGATGAACACTTGTTCGATCTGCGGCAGGCGCTCCAGAGCCAGGCGGCCGAGGACGCTGGTGTCGATCGGCACTTTGCGCCAGCCGACCAGCTGCAGGCCGGCGGCCAGGATCTCGCGGTTCATGTTCTCGCGAGCGGCTTCGGCTTTTACAGGGTCCTGGTTGAAGAAGACCATGCCCACCGCATATTGCTTGGGCATTTCGACGCCGAAGGTTTCCTGGGCGATGGCTCGCAGGAACGCGTCGGGCTTTTGAATCAGCAGACCGCAACCGTCACCGGTCTTGCCGTCGGCATTAATCCCACCGCGGTGGGTCATGCAGGTCAGGGCCTCGATGGCCGTTGTCAAAAGGGTATGACTGGGCTCGCCCTGCATATGGGCTATCAGGCCGAAACCGCAGTTATCCTTGAATTCATCTGGTTGGTACAGACCTGCTTTCATAGACACTTTCTCACCAGGCTGCCCCTCAACGAGGCAAATTTCTTTTCAATTCAACCACTTGCGATCCGCGCCGAACGTACGCCGGCTTTGCGGAAGCAAAAGGGAGGTCATTGTACACACCGACACAAGGGCTCACAAATTTGGCGACGAAATGTCGCAAATCCGTGTCGCATTTATGAAAGGTTTAAAGCGATCTGCTGTGCTAGTCAAAACTTTTTTAGTTTCGACCGCTACGACTCAAAGACTACTGTGACGCAGACACCACAACGCACGCGGCCCGAAAGCCGCATGCGTTGCAGAAATTTTGAGGTGCCGGGAGAGGCGGCCTGGGTAAGGCCGCCGAATCTTCAGCGAGTTGTTGCCAGTTCCTGTTGGACGCTGGCGACAGTGCGAGGCCAAGGTTTACCAGCCTGAACCTTCGCTGGCAAGGCCTTGATGGCGGTTACGGCTGCATCGCGGTTGGTGAAGCTGCCGTAAGTGATGACGTAAAGCGGTTTGCCGTTGAGGACTTTCTTGAAGTAGCGGTACTCGCCGCCCTGCTCTTTGACGAAGTTCTGAGCGGTCGCTTCGGAGCTGGTGCCGAGGATCTGCACCACATAGTTGCCCGGCGCCTGACCTGCATACCAGGTGCCACCGGCGGCCTTGGCCGGAGCAGCGGCGGGTTTCTCGACAGGCTTGGCAGTGGCGACAGCAGCTGGCTTGGCTGGTGCCGGAGCAGGCTTGGCTGCAGGTGCCGGAGCGGGTGCAGGCTTGGCGGTTGCGATTTGAGTCGGTGCCGGGGTCGGTTTGGTCACCGGCGTCGGCGCAGGACCGGCAGGCACGCCCGCAGGGGGTGCAATGGTGGTGACGGTCGGCGGCGTCGCGCTGGAGCCTTCCAACGGCACGCCATCGTCGCCCTCGGTGATACCACCAGCGGCTTCAGCCAGAGGCTCACGCATAACCGGCTGCGAATTACCGACCAACGGCAATGGCATTGGCTGCGTGTTACCGGCGAATTCCACGGCCGGCGCACCGCCCGCCTGTGGTTGTCCCTGGCCCAGCGGCAGTTGCGCCTGTTCATTGGCCGGTGCACCCGTGGTCGGTGCTTTGCTGCGACCCGGCATCAACCAGGCGGCGGCTACCGCGACCACAACGACGGCGGAAATCGCCAATACGTGTTTCTTCGGCATATTGAACCCCATACTTGGACGCTTGACCGCTGTGCGGCTGGCAATCATGGCTTCGATCATCGCATCGCGGGCGACCTGATTGATGTTTCCAGGCCAGCCTTCGGAGCTTTCGTGAATATCAGAGATCTGATCCGCGGTAAAAAGTTCGATACCCCGGCCTGCGCCTTCGAGTCGCTGGTCGAGATATTCGCGGGTTTCTTCTTCGGTGTAAGGCTGCAGTTCGATGACGTGGAAACGCTCTTCCTCGAGCTGCAAGGCGTCGAGTTTGGCGATCATCGACGACTCACCGAACAGGAACACATGCGGACGGCCTTCCGGCGCACCGGCAGCCAGCGCCATCAAGGCTTCCAGGGCAGATTCGTCGAGTTGCTCGGCGTCATCCACCAGCAGATAGACTTCCTGACCGGTCAGCGCCAGCTGCACCACCTGATCCAGGATGTCGCCGACTTCGGCCTGAGCAACCTCCAGCGTCTGCGCAACCTGACGCAGTACGCCAGCGGCATCACCGGCGCCACGGGCGGAAACCACCACGCTCTGCACCGACTGCTTGTTGGTGCTGGCCACCAGCGCCTGACGCAACAGGGTCTTGCCGCTGCCCTGCGGGCCCGTGACTACCAGCAACAGCTGGCTGTAACGCGCCAGATGATGCAACTGGCCGAGCACCGGTTTGCGCTGGGCCGGGAAAAACTTGAAGCCGGGGACCCGTGGTGCGAAAGGGTCATGGTTCAACTGGAAATGGCCGAGGAACGCCTCGTCGGCATGCAAACTAGTCATCGCTTTCTTATTAACCTTTAAGCTGAGCCAGGGCGCGATAGTCCGCTCCCAGCGTGGCCTGTAGAACCTCTTTCGGATAATCGTCGGTCACCACCGCTTCGCCCATGCGGCGTAGCAGCACCAGGCGCAAACGACCGTCGATCACTTTTTTATCAACTGACATGTGTTCGAGGAAATGGGCTTCGGTCATTTCTTCAGGTGGAATGACCGGCAGACCGGCACGCTGGAACAGACGAATGCCGCGATCGCGTTCCTGTTCGCTGATCCAGCCCAGGCGCGCCGACATTTCCAGCGCCATCACGGTGCCCGCGGCGACCGCTTCGCCATGCAGCCAGACGCCGTAGCCCATATGGGTTTCGATGGCGTGGCCGAAGGTGTGGCCCAGGTTGAGCGTGGCGCGCACGCCGGTCTCTTTTTCGTCGGCGCCGACAACTTCGGCCTTGGCCGCGCAAGAGCGCTCGATGGCGTAGGTCAGGGCTTGCTGATCCAGGCTTCGCAGGCGGTCCACGTTGTCTTCGAGCCAGGTCAGGAACGGCTCGTCGCAGATCAGACCGTATTTGATGACTTCAGCCAGGCCGGCGGACAGCTCGCGCGCAGGCAGAGTCTTGAGGGAAGCGGTGTCGATCAGCACGACGTTCGGCTGATAGAACGCGCCGATCATGTTTTTGCCCAGCGGGTGGTTGATCCCGGTCTTGCCGCCGACCGAAGAGTCGACCTGCGACAGCAAGGTGGTCGGGACCTGAATGAAGTCTACGCCGCGCTGGTAGCAGGCCGCCGCAAAACCGGCCATGTCGCCGATCACGCCGCCACCGAGGGCGATCACCGTGGTGCGGCGGTCGTGCCGTGCGGTCAGCAGACCGTCGAAGATCAGTTGCAGGGTTTCCCAGTTCTTGAAGGCTTCGCCATCGGGCAGCACCACGGAAATGACCGAAAACTGCGCGAGGCTGCGGGTCAGACGTTCAAGATAGAGCGGCGCGACGGTTTCGTTGGAGATGATCGCGACTTGCCGTCCGCGAATGTGCGGGGCCAGCAGCTCAGGCTGATCCAACAACCCTTCGCCAATGTGAATCGGGTAGCTGCGCTCGCCTAGATCGACCTTGAGTGTCTGCATGTGTCCCCACAGTGAAGATGAAATCAGGCGTCCCGCCTTGAATTATCGAATATCCGCGGCATCTGCTGGTGTGACGCCGCTGCGAAGCCATCCGCCACAATCCGCAGCGGATGTGGCAGGACGCCGAGGATAGCGCATTTCGCGCCGCGCTTTAACGGGGAGGCAGTTGCTGCAAGCGTTCGAGGATATCAAGCACGACCATTCGCGGCGGCCGCTCATCGGTTTCCACCACCAGATCGGCGATTTCCCGATAAAGCGGATCGCGGATCGCCAGCAGATCCCGAAGGGTCTTGGCCGGATCTGCCGTGCGCAGCAACGGCCGATTGCGGTCGCGAGAGGTACGGCCGACCTGCTGTTCGACGGAAGCATGCAGATAAACCACCCTGCCGCCTGCATGCAGCGCCCGGCGATTGGCTTCGCGCATCACCGCGCCACCGCCGGTCGCCAGTACCACGCCATCGTAATCGCACAGCTCGGCAATCATTGCCTGCTCGCGATCACGAAAGCCCGGTTCGCCTTCCTTGTCGAAGATCCATGGGATATTGGCGCCCGTGCGTAATTCAATTTCCTTATCGGAATCTTTGAACGGCAAGCGCAGCTCTTTGGCCAGCAAACGGCCGATGGTGCTTTTTCCAGCGCCCATCGGTCCTACAAGAATCAAATTTCGCACAGAATCAACGACTCACAGCAAACGCCTGGTTATTCATGATACGCGGAGTGAGAAACACCAACAGCTCGGATTTTTTCTCCGAAACCACGTCACGCCGGAAAAGGCGGCCAAGATACGGCACATCGCCAAGAAATGGCACCTTATCTACAACCTTGCTCTGAGTATTTGAGAAAACGCCGCCAATCACGATGGTCTCGCCATCATTGACCAGGACCTTGGCATTGACCTCGTTTTTCTTGATCGGCGGTACATCCTGCACTTTGTTGAGGAAGTCGGGTTCGTCCTTGGTGACCTTGACCTCCATGATGATCCGGTTGTCCGGAGTGATCTGCGGCGTGACCTCAAGCGACAGCGACGCCTCCTTGAAAGACACCGATGTAGCGCCGCTGGAGCTGGCTTCCTGGTAGGGAATCTCGGTGCCCTTGAGGATCTTCGCGGTCTCCTTGTCGGAAGTGACGACCTTGGGTTGCGAGACGATTTCACCGTTGCCGGTCTTTTCCATGGCCGTCAGTTCAAGGTCGAGCAGAACGTTGTCGGTAATGAACGCGATGCCGATTCCCGACGTATTGCCCGCCGCGCCCATGTCGACGAACGGTGTATTGGTACTGGTGCTGCCGGGGGTGCCGATGGTCGTCGAGGAGTTGTTCACCCCGGAGGCATTCCAGTTGCCCTTGTTCTGCACCGAACCGCCCCAGCGCACGCCCAGGCTCTTGTCGTAATCCACGTTGGCCTCGACGATCCGCGCCTCGATCATCACCTGGCGTACCGGAATATCCAGCTGCGCGACGATGCGGCGCAATTCGTCGAGCCGATCCTGAGTCTGGTAGGCAATGATGTTGTTGGTCCGCTCATCGACGGTGATCGAGCCCCGTTCGTCGACTTTCGCCTCGGCGCTGGTCACCGACTGGAACAGCTTGGCGATATCGGCTGCCTTGGCGTAATTGACCTGCAACAGCTCGCGCCGCAACGGCGCCAGTTCCGCGATCTGCTTCTGCGATTCAAGCTCCTGGCGCTCGCGAGCGGCGATTTCATCCGCCGGCGCCACCAGCAACACGTTGCCGATCTTGCGCTTGTCCAGGCCCTTGGTTTTCAGCACCAGGTCCAGCGCCTGATCCCAGGGCACGTTTTGCAGGCGCAGGGTGATGCCGCCCTGCACGGTGTCGCTGGCGACCAGATTGAGGTTGGTGAAGTCGGCGATCAGTTGCAGTACCGAACGCACATCGATGTCCTGGAAATTCAGCGAGAGCTTTTCGCCACTGTAGGCATAACGATCGGCGTTGCGCTTTTGCAGGTCATCGGCCGTCATCGGACGGATGCTGACGGTCAGCTTGTTGTCGGTCTGGTAGGTCGAGTAATCGAAGGCACCGCTGGGTTCGATGGTGATGTTGGCGCGATCACCGGTAGCGCTGGCATTGACGAACTGGACCGGCGTGGCGAAGTCCTTGACGTCCAGACGCACGCGCAGTGGTTCAGGCAGTCGGGTCCTGGCGAAGCTGAGGACAATTTTGCCTTCGCGCTCCTGAATGTCCGGGGCAATGGACGGATCAGACAGGTCGATCACCACATTGCCTTCACCCTGGGTGCCGCGCTGGAAATCCACCGCACGGATGGCCTTGGAGGTTGCAACAGGGGCGCGCGCTGGAGTCGGGGCTGGCGTCGACACCGCGGCGGCTGGCGCCTTGGCAGTCGCCATCTTGCTGCCCTGGCCCACTTCAACGAACAGGTTATTGCCTTCGACCCGGGTGCTGTACGGGGTCAGCTGCGTCAGGTTGATAATCAGCCTCGTACGATCAGCCGCTTCGACCACCGTGGCGCTGCGGGCATTGCCGCTGCCAAGGTCACGGGTTTTGCTCGACAACTGGTTGACCACACCGGGCAGGTCCAGGGCGATGCGCGCGGGCGACTCAGTGGTGTAGCCGCGCGGTGCCGGCGGCGGCTGATCGAACGCCAGCTTCAACTCGACGCGGTCTCCGGGCAGCGCTGCGACATCCAGCGCCTTGAGGTTGGCCGCCTGTACCATCGGCGAAAGCAGCGCTATCCATAGCGACATCCCGAGGGTGGAGAGAATCCTGTTCATTGTTCGAGTTCCACTATGAGTGTTCTTTCAAAGGAATGGTCCGCGGCCGTTCCAGCCATGCACCTTCGCCGTCAGGGACGATTTCGATCACATCGACTTGCGTGGCATTGATGGCGACGATCCGCCCATCGTTGCGCCCCAGGTAATCGCCGACCTTCAACCGGTACACCCCGCCCGCGCCACGCAGCAGAGCGAAGGAGCCCGATACGTTAGAGATCGTGCCGACCATTTCAAACTGCTCGATATTGAAACCCTCGAGGTATTGCTTGACCCGGTTCGGGTCCGGTTTGACGTTGCGCGAGCCGCGTTTCTGGCCGGCAAGGTCGACCCTGACCTGCCGCGAAAACGGGCTGCGCAGGTTGGCGGCGTTGTAGGTGAATGTCGGGTAAGACCGGAATGTCGGCGTTGGTTCAATCTTGCCCGGCGCCCGCAGGCGCATTTCGTTCATGTAGGCGTCCAGATCCCTGAAGTCATCCCCGCCACCGCAACCGGCCAGGACCGCCAGGGTCGCGGCCATGAAAATCATCCGTATCGGGCTCATGGTTGCAGCCCCTTGTCGTTGTAGCGATAGGTCTTGGCCAGGATGCTCATGCGCAACTTGGGCCCGCCATCGGGATTGGCCGGCGCCAGGTCGAAATCATGCAGGGTGACGATACGCGGCAGCCCGGCCACGCCGCTGACGAACGTGGCCAGGTCGTGATAGGCGCCGGTGACGGTGATCTGGATCGGCAATTCGATGTAGAACGGCTGGGTGACCTCGGGCAGCAGTTTGATCTCTTCAAACTCCAGGCCGCTGCCCAGGCCGGTGCGAGTGATGTCCTCCAGCAGGCCAGGAACCTCGGTGTCACTGGGCAGTTGCCGCAGCAGCACGCCGAACGAGTTCTCCATCTCCTTCATCTGCTCGGTATAGAGTTCCAGATTCGCCGCCATGCGGGCCTTGTCGGCGAACTGTTCCTTGAGCGTCGACTCTTCGTCGCGCTTGAGGTGCAGCTGATTCTCCAGCTCGCTCGTCGAGAAGCTGTAACCCAGCGCCAGCACCATTGCCATGACCAGTGCGCCCACCACCACCTTGATCGCCGGCGGCCAGGAACCGATGTTGTTGGTGTCCAGATCGTTGATATCGATCTTGCGCAGCCCTTCGAGCCATCCGGACAGATTCATTTTCCGTCCTCCGCGACCGCGGGCTGGGTCTGACGAACGGTCAGCTGGAACACGTTGGCCTGGTCAACCTGACCGGCCGTGGTCGCCTTGACCTCCGTCAGGCTCGGCGCATCGAACCAGTCCGACGCCTCCAGATTGCGCATCAGGTCGGACACGCGGTTGTTGGATTCCGCGGCGCCGGAAATGGACAGGCTCTTGCCTTCCATTTTCACTTCGGTGAAGTACACCCCGTCCGGTAGGGTTCGCGCCAATTGATCAAAAATTCGCCCGCTGATGGGCCGGTTGCCCTGCAAGTCCTGAATGATGCGCATACGTTCGATCAACTGTTGACGACGGGCCTTGAGATCGCTGATTTGCTTGATGCGTTCGTCGACGATGGCGATCTGCTTGCTGATGTAGTCGTTGCGCGCCACCTGCCGGTCTATCGCGCTGCTGATCACCTGGTTGGCGATCAGCACCGCGCCTGCTGTGCCGACCAGCACGCCAACCAGAATCAGCAGAAAGCGTTTGCGACGCTCTTCGCGCAGCTCTTCGCGCCAGGGTAAAAGGTTGATCCGCGCCATCAGTCGAAACTCCTGAGAGCAAGCCCGCAGGCGATCATCAGGGCGGGCGCATCACTGGCCAGCGCCGCGGCGTTGACCTTGCCGTTCAAGGTCATGTCGGCAAAGGGGTTGGCGACCAGAGTCGGGGTGCCCAGTTGCTGTTCGATCAACCGGTCCAGCCCGGAGACCGAGGCCGTACCGCCGGCCAGCACGATCTGGTCGACCGCGTGGTACTGACCCGAGGCGAAGAAAAACTGCAACGAGCGCGAGACCTGCTGCACCAGAGCCTCACGAAAGGGCTGCAACACGGCGCTGACGTAGTCGCTGGGCAACCCGCCCTGCTTCTTCGCCAGACCGGCCTGCTCGACAGTCAGGCCATATCGACGCTGAATTTCCTCGGTCAACTGGCGACCGCCGAACAATTGCTCGCGGGTATAGATGATCCGCCCGCCCAGCAACACGCTCAGGGTGGTCATGGTCGCGCCGATGTCGACCACCGCCACCAGACGCTCCGGGGAAACCGTCAAGTGATTGCCCAGCAGGCCGAAGGATCGCTCAAGAGCATAGGCCTCGACATCGACCACGCGAGCGGTCAGGCCGGCCAGGGTCAGGGCAGCCTCGCGCACTTCGACGTTTTCCTTGCGGCAGGCGGCGAGCAGCACATTGACCCGCTCAGGGTTGCGCGCGGACGCACCCTGGACTTCGAAGTCGATCGCGACTTCATCCAGCGGATAGGGGATGTATTGATCGGCCTCGACTTTCAGCTGGCTTTCCATCTCGTCATCGGAAAGTCCGGCGTCCATCTCGATGGTCTTGGTGATCACCGCGGAACCGGCGACAGCCACGGCAACGTTCTTGACGCTGGTTCTGGCCTTGGTCACCACGCGCGCGAGAGCCTGACCAACGCCTTCGAGTTCGGCGATGTTTTTCTCGGTCACAGCGCTTGCAGGCAGCGGTTCGACGGCGTAAGCCTCGACCCGATAGCGGTCGCCCTGGCGGCTCAACTCCAGCAATTTCACCGATGTGGAGCTGATGTCGATACCCAGAAGCGTATTGGCTTTTTTGTTGAAGAGTCCTGGCACTAGCAATTCCCTATGACTATCCGTGAGTTACGGACTCTGTAATACGTGTTGCGTTCCATCCACCCGTCTTGACATTAGCCGCCAATGACGCCTGCGGTGGAAAAATGCTTATAATGCCCAGCGTTTTTTTCCGCTTTTCTCTAGCGCGGGCCGTTCGCCTTTAACCTGAACCCTGATGCTTCTTTCAATTTTTACCCTGGATATCCAAAAGCCTTGATTCGTCTGCTGAAATTTCTCGGTTGGTCCATCGTCGCGATATTCTGCGGACTGCTTCTGGGTCTGAGCGGGGCGTTTCTTTACCTTAGCCCCGGATTGCCATCTGTGGAGGCGCTGAGAAGTATTCAGTTGCAGATTCCGCTACGGGTCTACAGTAGCGACAACAAACTGATCGCAGAATTCGGCGAAATGCGCCGCACGCCGATCCGTTTCGCCGACATTCCCCCCAATTTCATCAATGCGTTACTAAGTGCTGAAGACGACAACTTCGCCAACCACTATGGCGTCGACCCGAGCAGCCTGATGCGCGCGGCGACCCAACTGGTCAAGAGCGGGCACATCCAGTCCGGCGGCAGCACCATCACCATGCAGGTGGCGAAGAACTTCTTCCTGACCAGCGAACGCAGCTTCTCCCGCAAAACCACCGAAATTCTCCTGGCGCTGCAGATCGAGCGGCAGCTGACCAAGGACGAAATCCTCGAGCTGTACGTCAACAAGATCTACCTGGGTAACCGCGCCTACGGCATCGAGGCGGCGGCGCAGGTCTATTACGGCAAATCGATTCGTGACATCAGCCTGGCTCAGATGGCGATGATCGCCGGCCTGCCCAAAGCCCCGTCGCGCTTCAACCCGCTCGCCAACCCGGCGCGCAGCAAGGAGCGTCGCGACTGGATCCTGGGGCGGATGTACAAGCTGGGCAAGATCAGCGAAGCCGATTACACCACTGCGATCAATGAGCCGCTCAACGCCAGTTATCACGTACCGACGCCGGAAGTTAACGCGCCGTACATCGCCGAGATGGCTCGCGCGGAGATGGTCGGCCGTTACGGCAGCGACGCCTATACCGAAGGTTTCCGCGTCACCACCACGGTGCCGAGCAATCTGCAGGAACTGGCCAACACCGCCGTCCATGAAGGCCTGATGACCTACGATCAGCGTCATGGCTATCGTGGGCCCGAATCGCGCCTGCCGGGCAAGACCCGCGAGGCGTGGGCGAGCGAACTGACCAAGCAGCGCACCATCAGCGGCCTTGAGCCGGCCATCGTTACCCAGGTCGACAAGAACGGCCTGCAGGTGCTGACCCGCACCGGCAGCGAGCACGTCAACTGGGACACCATGAAGTGGGCCCGGCCGTTCCTGAACACCAACAGCATGGGCGCCAATCCGAAGCAGCCGTCGGATGTGGCTCAGGTCGGCGACCTGATCCGCGTCCAGCGCCAGCAGGACGACTCGCTGAAGTTCAGCCAGATCCCGCAGGCCCAGGGCGCGCTGGTGTCCCTCGATCCGCAGAACGGTGCCATCCGCGCACTGGTCGGCGGCTTTGCCTTCGAGCAGAGCAACTACAACCGCGCCATGCAGGCCAAGCGTCAGCCGGGTTCGAGCTTCAAGCCCTTCGTCTACAGTGCTGCGCTGGATAACGGCTACACCGCCGCCAGCCTGGTGAACGATGCGCCGATCGTGTTCGTCGACGAGTACCTGGACAAGGTCTGGCGTCCGAAGAACGACACCAACACCTTCCTCGGCCCGATCCGTCTGCGCGAGGCGCTGTACAAGTCGCGCAACCTGGTGTCGATCCGCTTGCTGCAGGCGCTGGGTGTCGACCGCACCATCGACTACATCAGCAAGTTCGGCTTCAACAAGCAGGACCTGCCGCGCAACCTGTCCCTGGCCCTGGGCACCGCGACCCTGACGCCGATGGAAATCGCCACTGGCTGGAGCACCTTCGCCAACGGTGGCTACAAGATCACCCCATACATCATCGACAAGATCGAAAGCCGCAATGGCGATACGCTGTTCGTCGCCAACCCGCCGACCGTTCCGAAGGGTGGCCCGGCCAGCGACGGCATCGCGGCGCCAGCGGCCCAGGCCTTCACCGTCAACGCCACGCCGGGCGATGCCGCTGCCGCAACACAGCCGACGCCGCAGGCGCCAGCCGTGGCCGAGCGCATTGTCGATGGCCGCACGACCTACATCCTCAACAGCATGCTCGAGGACGTGATCAAACTGGGCACCGGCCGTCGCGCCCTGGCCCTGGGTCGCAGCGATATCGCCGGCAAGACCGGCACCACCAACGAATCCAAGGACGCCTGGTTCTCCGGCTACAACGCCGATTACGTGACCACCGTGTGGACCGGGTTCGACCAGCCAGAGAGCCTGGGTCGCAAGGAGTTCGGCGGCACGGTCGCGCTGCCGATCTGGATGAATTACATGGGCGCCGCGCTCAAGGACATGCCACCGCATACGCAGCAGGAGCCTGAAGGCATCCTCAGCCTGCGTGTCGACCCGGTCAGTGGCCGTGCGGCCACTCCGGGCACGCCTGGCGCCTATTTCGAGCTGTTCAAGGCCGAAGACACGCCACCGTCGGTCAATGAGCTGGGCAACGGCAACGCGCCAGGCAGCCCGCTGCCGGCAGATGAAGCGGCGCCGATCGACCTGTTCTGATCCGGGCGACAACAAAGAGCCCTGCCTTCCTTTGAAGTGCGGGGCTTTTTATTGCCTGGGAGTTTTGTGTTGGCTGCTCCGGCCTCTTCGCGGGCAAGCCTCGCTCCTACAGGTAATCACCACGCCCGGTA
>NZ_JBSVXG010000014.1:0-59908 GCF_054070595.1 Pseudomonas sp. SDO55104_S430
AAGATCGCCTTCGCCGGCAAGCCGTGCTCCTACAGGGGGCTATTTTTGTTAGAATGCGAAACGCGCCGCTCACCCGGCGCGTTTTTTTTCGCATCCGGTTCACCCCTTACGAGGGTAGCCACCTGGAGATTCACCCATGACACAACCGATTGTCGTGGCGGCACTGTATAAGTTCGTCACCCTGGAAGATTACGTCGCCCTGCGCGAGCCACTGCTGCAGGCAATGGTCGATAACGGCATCAAAGGCACCTTGCTGATCGCCGAAGAAGGCATCAACGGCACTGTTTCCGGCAGCCGCGAAGGCATCGATGGCCTGCTGGCCTGGCTGCGCAGCGATGCGCGCATGGTCGACATCGACCACAAGGAATCCTACTGCGACGAGCAGCCGTTCTACCGCACCAAGGTCAAACTCAAGAAAGAGATCGTGACCCTGGGCGTCGAGGGCGTGGATCCGAACAAAAAGGTCGGCACCTATGTCGATCCGCAGGACTGGAATGCGCTGATCAGCGATCCGGAAGTGCTGTTGATCGATACCCGCAACGATTACGAAGTGTCGATCGGCACCTTCGAAGGCGCGATCGATCCAAAAACCACCAGCTTTCGCGAATTTCCCGACTACATCAAAGCCAACTTCGATCCGGCCGTGCACAAGAAGGTCGCGATGTTCTGCACCGGCGGCATTCGTTGCGAAAAAGCGTCGAGCTACATGCTCAGCGAAGGCTTCGATGAGGTCTATCACCTCAAGGGCGGCATTCTGAAGTACCTCGAAGAGGTGCCGCAGGAAGAAACCAAGTGGCAGGGCGACTGCTTCGTGTTCGACAACCGCGTGACGGTTCGCCACGACCTGACCGAAGGCGATTACGATCAGTGCCATGCCTGCCGTACCCCGGTCAGCGTCGAAGATCGCGCCTCCGAGCACTATGTGGCCGGCATCAGCTGCCCGCATTGCTGGGACAGCCTGAGCGAGAAGACCCGTCGCAGCGCCATCGACCGGCAAAAGCAGATCGAATTGGCCAAGGCACGCAACCAGCCTCACCCGATCGGCTACAACTATAAGCAAGCATCCTCCGAGGCCTGAACCATGTCTGCATGCCGCCTGCTCTATGTGATGGACCCGATGTGTTCCTGGTGCTGGGGTTTTGCACCGGTCGCAAACGCATTGGTCGAACAGGCGGCGGCAGCGGGAGTGGACGTGCATCTGGTGGTGGGCGGTTTGCGCACCGGCAGCGGCGCGGCACTGGAGCCGTCCACCCGGCGCTACATTCTTGAACACTGGCAGGCGGTCACCGAGGCCACCGGCCAGCCGTTCAAGGTAGAAGGCGCCTTGCCCGAAGGATTCGTCTACGACACCGAGCCTGCCTGCCGGGCATTGGTGACCGCCCGTAGTCTGGCGCCGGATTGCGCGTGGAAACTGCTGGGGCTGATCCAGCATGCGTTTTATGCGCAAGGGCGCGACGTTACCCACGCCAGCGTGCTGGTGGAACTGGCGGAACAGGCCGGTCTGCCACGCATCGAGTTCGCCGGCGCCTTCGACCGCGCCGACATGCACACCGCGACGGCTGCCGATTTCACCTGGGTCCAGGACCTGGGTATCGCCGGTTTCCCTACCTTGCTGGCTGAGCGAAACGGTCAATTGGCGCTGCTGACCAATGGCTATCAACCTCTCAGTGTGCTGTCACCGCTGCTCGGCCGCTGGCTGGAGCGCGCTGCCTGTGCATGACCTGCCCGACGACATTCAAACCGCAAAACGCGTCGACCGCTTGAGCTGGGCGGAAATCCGCCGTCTGGCCCTTCAACACAAAAAATCCCTGTGGATCGCCAACGGCGTCGCCGTGCTGGCGACCCTGTGCAGCGTCCCGATCCCCTTGCTCCTGCCATTGCTGGTCGATGAAGTGCTGTTGGGACACGGCGACGCCGCGCTGAAAATCATGAACCTGGCACTGCCCGAGGTTTGGCAAAAAGCCGCGGGCTACATCGGCCTCATGCTCATAGTGACCTTGGCCCTGCGTTGCGCGGCTCTGTTGTTCAACGTGGTGCAGGCGCGACTGTTCGCGTCCCTGGCCAAGGACATCGTTTACCGCATTCGTATCCGCTTGATCGAGCGCCTCAAGCGCATCTCCCTCGGCGAATACGAAAGCCTGGGCAGCGGCACGGTGACTACGCATCTGGTCACCGACCTGGATACCCTCGACAAATTCGTCGGCGAAACCCTCAGTCGTTTCCTGGTCGCCATGCTGACCCTGGTCGGCACCGCCGGGATTCTGATGTGGATGCACTGGAAGCTGGCGCTGCTGATCCTGCTGTTCAACCCGCTGGTGATCTACGCCACGGTGCAGTTGGGCAAGCGGGTCAAGCACCTGAAGAAACTCGAGAACGACAGTACCTCGCGCTTCACCCAGGCGCTGACCGAAACCCTCGACGCGATCCAGGAAGTTCGCGCCGGTAACCGTCAGGGCTTTTTCCTCGGTCGTTTGGGGCTGCGCGCCAAGGAAGTCCGAGATTACGCGGTCAGTTCGCAGTGGAAGACCGACGCCTCGAACCGTGCCAGCGGCCTGCTGTTCCAGTTCGGCATCGATATCTTCCGTGCCGCCGCGATGCTCACCGTGCTGTTCTCCGACCTGTCCATCGGCCAGATGCTCGCGGTGTTCAGCTACCTGTGGTTCATGATCGGTCCGGTGGAGCAACTGCTGAACCTGCAATACGCCTACTACGCCGCCGGCGGCGCGCTGTCGCGGATCAACGAACTGCTGGCCCGGGCCGATGAGCCTGAATACCCCAATGGCGTCGACCCGTTCACAGGTCGCGACACTGTAGGCATTGAAGTGCAGGGCCTGAGTTTCGGTTACGGCGACGAATTGGTGCTGAACCAGATGAACCTGTCCATCGCACCCGGTGAGAAGGTCGCGATCGTCGGCGCCAGTGGCGGCGGCAAAAGTACTCTGGTTCAACTGCTGCTGGGCTTGTACACGCCACAGGCAGGGACGATCCGTTTCGGCGGCTCGACCCAGCAGGAGATCGGTCTGGAAACCGTGCGGGAGAATGTCGCGGTGGTCCTGCAGCATCCGGCGCTGTTCAACGACACCGTGCGCGCCAACCTGACCATGGGCCGTGAGCGCAGTGATGAAGCCTGCTGGCAGGCGCTGGAAATCGCCCAGTTGCACGCTACGATCCGCGAATTGCCCAATGGCCTGGACAGCATCGTCGGGCGTTCCGGAGTGCGATTGTCCGGCGGGCAGCGCCAGCGTCTGGCGATTGCGCGGATGGTATTGGCCGATCCGAAGGTGGTGATTCTCGACGAAGCCACTTCAGCGCTGGACGCCGCCACCGAGTACAACCTGCACCAGGCGTTGGCCCGGTTCCTCAGTCACCGCACCACGTTGATCATTGCCCATCGCCTGTCGGCGGTGAAACAGGCCGACCGTGTGCTGGTGTTCGATGGCGGGCAGATTGCCGAAGATGGTGACCATCAGCAACTGATCGCCGATGGCGGTTTGTACGCCAAGCTTTACGGCCATTTGCAGCAGCATTGATCGGCACGCGACGCGCGCGGTGGTGGAAGCCGCGACGGGCTGATCCAGAAGGGCAACGCAAGTATTAATAATAAGTAGAGAGTGCGCCTGAATGTTTTCCATTCATGACTTGCCGGGATTTGTAACGCCCCCTAGTCTAGCTGTAGCGATCACGTTGGATGATGATCTGGCAGTGCTAAGTCAAGGGAACTCATGAAACAAGCGCGGACTCTCGCAACGCCTCGGTTGCTGGGCATCGTATGGCCCTTTATCGCCGTCGTGCTCTTCCAGGCCTTGTTGGGCGGCGTCAGCCTTTATGTACTGTCGGCCGTCCGGGGCTATGTAGCCGGTGAAAGCCTGTGGTCCAAGGGCCAGAAAGACGCCATCTATTACCTCAACCTCTACGCCGACAGTGGCGATGAGGCCATTTTTCTCAAGTACCAGAATGCGATTGCCGTACCCCAGGGCGGTCATGAGTTGCGCGTGGCGCTGGATCACGAGCCAACCGATATCGAAGCGGCGCGCAAGGCAATCATCAAGGGCGGCAACCATCCTGACGACGTCTCCAGCCTGATCTGGCTGTACCTCAATTTCCGACATTTCAGCTATCTCGAAAAAGCCATCGACCTGTGGACGGTCGGTGACTCCTACCTGGTCAAGCTCGATGACGTCGCCCAGGCTATGCACCGGCACATCAATGCCGGCCCCGCATCCCGTGCAGACATCCAGCGCTGGAAGGAACAGATTTTCGCCATCAACGATGAAGTGACGCCAGCGGCGAAAGCTTTCAGCGATGCTTTGGGTGAAGGCTCGCGGGTCATTCTGCGTCTGCTGCTGGTGACCAACCTCGCCACGGCGCTGATTCTGATCGCGCTGGCCCTGATGCGTACCCACAAGCTGCTCAAGCAACGCCACGCCTTTGCCGACGCGCTGCAACTGGAGAAAGACCGGGCGCAGATCACCCTGCAATCGATCGGTGACGGGGTGATCACTACCGATGTGTCGGGTGCCATTGCCTACATGAACCCGGCGGCCGAAGCCTTGACCCACTGGAAGGCCGAGCAGGCGACCGGTCTGCCGCTGGCGGCGCTGTTCAACCTGCTGGACGAGAACGCCCAGGCTGACGGTTTCAATTTGATCGAACGCATTTTGAGCGGTCATCTGAGCGGTGGCAGCGAACATTCCAAACTGATCCAGCGCCTGGACGGCAGCACGGTGTCGGTGACCCTGGTCGGCGCGCCGATCCGCAATGCCGGCAAGGTCAGCGGTACGGTACTGGTGCTGCACGACATGACCCAGGAACGGCAATACATCGCCAATCTGTCCTGGCAGGCGACCCATGATGCGCTGACCGGCCTGGCCAACCGCCGCGAGTTCGAATACCGCCTGGAGCAGGCGCTGCACAATCTGACGCGCCAGTCGGGGCGTCATGCGTTGATGTTCCTCGATCTGGATCAATTCAAATTGGTTAACGATACCTGCGGCCACGCCGCGGGCGACGAGTTGCTGCGGCATATCTGCGCACTGCTGCAATCCGGCCTGCGCGAGGGCGATACCCTGGCGCGTCTGGGCGGCGATGAGTTCGGCATCTTGCTGGAAAACTGCGGCCCGGATGCGGCGGAGAAAATCGCCGAAGGCTTGCGCCAGACCGTGCAGAACCTGCACTTCGTGTGGAAGGGCCGGCCATTCGTGACCACCGTGAGCGTGGGGCTGGTGCATGTTTCACACAATCCGACCACCCTCGAAGCCTCGCTGCGAGCGGCTGACATGGCCTGCTACATGGCCAAGGAAAAAGGCCGTAACCGGGTTCAGGTCTATCACCCCGATGATTCGGAGTTGTCACTGCGCTTCGGCGAAATGGCCTGGGTGCAGCGTCTGCACATGGCGCTGGAAGAGGACCGCTTCTGTCTGTACGCCCAGGAAATCGCGCCGCTGGGTACCAGCGACGAAGGCGGGCATATCGAAATCCTCTTGCGTCTGCACGATGAAGCCGGGCGCATGATCCTGCCTGACAGTTTCATTCCCGCCGCCGAACGTTACGGCTTGATGACTTCCCTTGATCGTTGGGTGGTGCAGAACGTTTTCCGCATCATTGCCCAGTGCCGGGCCGAGAAGCGCAAGGGCCCTCTGGCGATGTGTGCGATAAATCTGTCAGGCACGACCATAGGAGATGAGGCGTTTCTGGACTTCCTTAGGGAACAGTTCGTTACGTATTCGATTCCGCCTGAAATGATTTGTTTTGAAATCACCGAAACAAGCGCAATTTCCAATTTAGGTAGCGCAATCAGATTTATTAATGAACTCAAAGGGTTAGGTTGTCATTTTTCACTCGACGACTTTTGCGCCGGTATGTCTTCATTCGCTTATCTGAAACATTTGCCTGTAGACTTCTTGAAGATCGACGGGAGTTTCGTAAAGGATATGCTGGACGACCCGATTAACCGCGCCATGGTCGAAGTGATCAATCACATCGGCCATGTCATGGGTAAACGCACGATTGCCGAGTTTGTAGAGACGCCCCAGATCGAGCAGGCATTGCTGGAGATCGGTGTGGATTACGCTCAGGGCTATGTCATAGAACGCCCGCAATTGTTTACCTGCGACAGTTTGCAAAGTCGTCCTGCCAGGCCTCAGCCTTTGCTGTTCAAGGCGCCTGGCACATTTCGTTGAAGTCTCTTGCCGGTCCAACAATCACAATCAAAAGGAGCTCGACAGTGATCGACACATTCATCCGAACCGGCCCACTCATGGAAGCTGCAAGTTATCCTGCCTGGGCCCAGCGCCTGATCCAGGATTGCAGCGAGAGTAAGCGCCGGGTTGTCGAACACGAACTGTATCAGCGCATGCGTGATAACAAACTCAGCGCAAAAACCATGCGTCAGTACCTCATCGGTGGCTGGCCTGTGGTCGAACAGTTCGCGTTGTACATGGCACAAAACCTCACCAAGACCCGCTTTGCCCGTCATCCGGGCGAAGACATGGCCCGTCGCTGGTTGATGCGCAACATTCGCGTTGAACTCAACCATGCCGACTATTGGGTCAACTGGAGCCGTGCCCATGGCGTCAGCCTTGAAGATCTGCAGGCGCAAAGCGTGGCCCCGGAGCTTCACGCGCTGAGCCACTGGTGCTGGCACACAAGCTCGGCGGATTCGCTGATCGTCGCCATCGCCGCCACCAACTACGCCATCGAAGGCGCGACCGGTGAATGGTCGGCCGTGGTCTGCTCCACGGGCGTGTACGCCGAGGCCTTCCCCGAGGAAGAGCGCAAGCGTGCAATGAAGTGGTTGAAGATGCATGCGCAGTACGATGACGCGCATCCATGGGAAGCGCTGGAGATCATCTGCACGCTGGCGGGCATGAACCCGAGCAAGGCGTTGCAGGTGGAATTGCGTCAGGCGGTGTGCAAGAGCTACGACTACATGTACCTGTTCCTGGAACGTTGCATGCAGATCGAGCACTCGGAAAAAGCACCGGTAGCCCGTGAGCGGTTGGAGCTGGCGGAAAGCTGATCCAGAGGTATGCAATAAACCCTGTAGGAGCGAGCTTGCTCGCGATGGTAGACGATGCACCGCGGGACTACTGATGCCCCGCGTTATCGTTAACCTCCATCGCGAGCATGCTCGCTCCTACAGTTGTTTTGGGTGATCTTCAGCCCGCCATCGTCAGGCGGTTACGCCCCTCGCGCTTGGCGATGTACAGCGCATTGTCGGCGCGTCTCAACAGACTCTCGGCCGATTCCCCCGGCAGCAGGGTCGAACAGCCAATGCTGATGGTCAGGGCGATCGCACGACCCTCGGCCAGATAATCCTCGGCCTGCACCGCAAACCGCAATCTCTCGCCCACCATCGCTGCCGCTTCGCGCGGGGTGTTGGACAGCAGGGCCAGAAACTCCTCCCCGCCATAACGAAACACCATGTCCACGTTACGCAGCTGGCTTTTGATCGAAGTGGCCACGGCTCTGAGCACCTCATCGCCGACGCTGTGGCCATGGGTGTCGTTGATCAATTTGAAGTGATCGATGTCCAGCATCAGCAAAGACAGCGGCTGCAGGTGACGCCGCGCGACTTCGATCTCCCGCGCCAAGGTCTGGTCCATGGCAATCCGGTTGCCGGTGTCAGTCAGCGGATCGCGCAGCGCTTTCTGGGTCGCGGCGCGGTAGAGCAGGGTGTTGCGCATCGGGTAGAGCAAGGCTGCCAGCAGCGACTCGAGGCTGCCTTGATCCTGCTCGCTGAAACGCTGGCTGCGGCGAAATACCAGTTCGCCCAGATGTTCGCCTTCATGGCTGAGGCTGTAGCTGATCGAATGACGGCCGCGTTGACCGAATTCCAGGCGCAGATCGCTGCTCTTGTGCTCGTAGGTCAAGGCATCGAGAGGGACGAGTCGCTGAACTTCACGGAAAAACAGCCCGAGAATGCGTTGAGGCTCAAGACTGGTCTGCAGCTGCATGCTCAGTTGCTGGCGCAATTGCGCAAGACTGACTGGCCTTTCCAGAACCGGTGGCTGCTGACCAAAGCCCAGGCGTTGCAATTTGGCGCTATCGAAGTCAATTGCGTTGGTCTGGGAGGGTGATTTCATATGGCGCGTGCTCTTGAGCAATCAGGCTGTCATACAAGCTGGGTGAGAGCGGCCTGGGGCAGCGCGTCATACTGGTCCGTCAGTCCCGTAGGACATTTCTTACAAGTCTAATCCGCTTTGTACAAGTTTTGCCTGCGCAAATGCCGCGACGAGAGGTCGGCGCGGCACAAAAGCGACGTACGGCACTACTGGGCGTTGAAAGCCTGGCCGTTGATGCCCGTGCTGTCCGGGCCCATCAGGTACAGATAGACCGGCATGATCTCTTCCGGGGTCGGGTTGTTCAGCGGGTTTTCCCCCGGATACGCCTGGGCACGCATGCTGGTGCGCGTGGCGCCCGGGTTGATGCTGTTGGAGCGCACGGGCGCCACGGTGTCGACTTCATCGGCCAGGGTCTGCATCAGGCCTTCGGTGGCGAACTTGGACACGCCGTAAGCGCCCCAATAGGCGCGCCCCTTGCGCCCGACGCTGCTGGAAGTGAACACCACCGAAGCGTCCTGGGACAGCTTGAGCAATGGCAGCAGGGTGCTAGTGAGCATGAACATCGAATTCACGTTGACCTGCATCACGCGCATGAAGTTCTCGCCGGACAGTTGCTCGATCGGCGTGCGCGGACCAATGATCGACGCGTTGTGCAGCAAACCGTCGAGGTGGCCGAATTCAGTCTCGATCATCGCCGCCAGCTCATCGTATTGATGGGGCAGGGCGGTTTCGAGATTGAACGGGATCACGGCGGGTTGTGGATGCCCGGCAGCTTCGATTTCGTCGTAGACCTGGGACAGGTTGGCTTCGGTCTTGCCTAGTAGCAAGACGGTCGCGCCGTGGGCGGCATAGGTCTTGGCGGCGGCAGCGCCGATGCCACGACCGGCACCGGTGACCAGAATGACGCGGCCCTGGAGCAAATCGGGGCGGGCGGAGTAATCGAACATAAAGAACCTCGACAAGTCGGCGGTGCCCCAATGCCAGTCGGTTAAGAGATTCAACTGGCGATGAGGACATTGTGGCGAGGGGGCTTGCCCCCGTTGGACTGCGCAGCAGTCCCATTTTTTGGGGCCGCTTCGCGACCCAACGGGGGCGAGCCCCCTCGCCACAGGTATTGTGTTCGGCTTAACTGACGGGCATTAGGCCGAAACATTTTCAGGATGTGAAACCGGATCTCAGCAGCCACACAGCGCGCTATCAAGCACCTTGCGCAGCTCCAGCGGATGATCAACCACCACATCCGCCCCCCAATGCCGCGGATTGTCATCCGGGTGGATATAGCCAAAGGTTACCGCGGCAGTCTTGGTGCCGGCATCGCGTCCCGACTCGATATCACGCAAATCATCGCCGATGAACAACACGCTGGCAGGGTCCAGATCCAGCATCTTGCAGGCAAGGATCAACGGCTCCGGATCCGGCTTGCTGTTCTTCACGTGGTCCGGGCAGATCAGCAGCGCCGACCGCTCGGCCAGGCCGAGTTGCTGCATGATCGGCTCGGCGAAGCGCAGCGGCTTGTTGGTGACCACGCCCCAGATCAGGTTGGCCTTCTCGATGTCCGCCAGCAGTTCGCCCATGCCGTCGAACAGCTTGCTGTGAACTGCGCAACCCACCAGGTAGCGCTCGAGAAATTCCTGGCGCAGCTCCTCGAACCCCGGGGATTCAGGATCCATGGCGAAGGTCACGGCGACCATCGCCTTGGCGCCGCCGGAGATTTCATCCCGGATGTGCTTGTCATTGATCGGCGGCAGGCCGCGGTCGGCCAGCATCGCCTGACAGATCGCGATGAAGTCCGGCGCGGTGTCGAGCAGGGTGCCGTCCATGTCGAAAAGAACTGCTCTGATTGGCATCGGCTTATTCCTCGCGCAGGGTCTGGATCATGTAGTTGACGTCCACGTCGGCCGCCAGCTTGTAGTGCTTGGTCAACGGGTTGTAGGTCAGGCCGATGATGTCCTTGACGGTCAGGCCGGCCATGCGGCTCCAGGCGCCGAGCTCTGAAGGGCGGATGAACTTCTTGAAGTCGTGGGTGCCGCGCGGCAGCAGCTTCATGATGTATTCGGCGCCGACGATGGCGAACAGGTACGCCTTCGGGTTGCGGTTGATGGTGGAGAAGAACACCTGGCCGCCGGGCTTGACCATGCGGAAGCAGGCGCGAATCACCGAGGATGGATCGGGAACGTGCTCGAGCATTTCCAGGCAGGTGACCACATCGAACTGCTCCGGCATTTCTTCGGCCAGGGCTTCGGCGGTGATCTGCCGGTATTCGACGCTCACCCCGGATTCCAGTTGATGCAGTTGAGCGACCGCCAGCGGCGCTTCGCCCATGTCGATGCCCATTACGGTGGCGCCGCGCTGGGCCATGGCTTCGCTGAGGATGCCGCCGCCACAACCGACGTCGAGAACTTTCTTGCCCGCCAGGTTGACGCGCTCATCGATCCAGTTGACCCGCAGCGGATTGATGTCGTGCAGCGGTTTGAATTCGCTTTCCCGGTCCCACCAGCGATGGGCCAGGGCTTCGAACTTGGCGATTTCGGAGTAGTCGACGTTGCTCATGGTGTAGTCCTCGAAAAACTTGAAAAATCCTGATGCCCCGGTTTTGAGTCCGGGGGACTTACGATTCGGTGTGGCCGCTGATGCGCTCGCCCCAGCTCCTGGCCGTGGCGCAAAGCTGTTCTTCATCCAGGCGCGTCAGGCGACGGTCGTCGAGCAGTTGCTTGCCTGCGACCCAGACGTGTTTCACGCAATCGCGACCGGTGGCGTATATAAGCTGCGAAACCGGGTCGTAGACCGGTTGTTGAGCCAGGCCGGAGAGATCGAAGGCTACGATATCGGCAGCCTTGCCGACTTCCAGCGAGCCGACCTCGGCTTCAATTCCCAAAGCGCGGGCGCCGTTGAGGGTGGCCATGCGCAAGGCGCGATGGGCATCCAGCGCGCTGGCCGAGCCTGCGACGGCCTTGGCCAGCAGGGCGGCGGTGCGGGTTTCACCGAGCAAATCCAGATCATTGTTGCTGGCGGCACCGTCGGTACCCACGGCAACGTTGACCCCGGCTTGCCAGAGACGCTCCACCGGGCAGAAACCGCTGGCCAGCTTCAGGTTCGATTCCGGGCAATGAATGATGCTGGTGTTGCTTTCTACCAGTAGCGCCAGGTCTTCATCGCTGATCTGGGTCATGTGAACCGCCTGGAAGCGCGGCCCCAGCAAGCCCAGGCGAGCCAGGCGGGCCAGCGGGCGTTCGCCGGTCTGCTCCACTGCCTGCTGCACCTCGAAAGCGGTTTCATGTACGTGCATGTGGATCGAGGCGTCCAGCTCTTCGGCGATTACCCGGATTTTTTCCAGGTTTTGGTCGCCCACGGTGTAAGGCGCATGGGGGCCGAAGGTGATTTTGATGCGTTCGTGGTGCTTGAGATCGCCGAACAGCTCGACGCCCTGACGAATGGCTTCGTCCGCCGTGCTGGCGCCGGGAATCGGGAAATCGAGGATCGGAATCGCGATTTGCGCGCGAATGCCGCTGTTGTGCGCGCGTTCGCTGGCAACCTTCGGAAAGAAATACATGTCAGAAAAACAGGTGATGCCGCCTTTGATCTGCTCGGCGATCGCCAGATCCGTGCCGTCGCGCACGAAATCTTCGTCTACCCATTTAGCCTCGGCGGGCCAGATGTGGTTTTCCAGCCAGGTCATCAGCGGCAGATCATCGGCCAGGCCGCGAAACAGAGTCATCGCTGCGTGCCCGTGGGCATTGATCAGGCCGGGACTGAGCAGCATGTCTGGCAGTTCGCGGGTTTCGGCTGCGTTGAGTTTCGATGCGGCCGCGCGCGGGCCGATGAAGACGATGCGCCCATCACGGATGCCCAGCGCGTGATCCTTGAGGACAACACCGGCGGGTTCGACGGGTACCAGCCAGGTCGGCAGCAACAGCAGGTCGAGCGCAGCGGCAGTGTTCGGCATCGAGGGGCGGTTCCAGTGCTTTTGTAAAAGGATGGCGAAGTATACCCGAGCGTCTTGGCTGGGGGATCGCTATAATCGGCGGCTTTTGTTCATGAGTGCGGGGTGTGGGATGCGCGATCGACTGTTGGCAGCGGAGAAGGTGAAAGCCATCGATTGGCGAGATGGCGCCCTGCATCTGCTGGATCA
Organism: Pseudomonas sp. SDO55104_S430; assembly: GCF_054070595.1. Taxonomy (NCBI): domain Bacteria; kingdom Pseudomonadati; phylum Pseudomonadota; class Gammaproteobacteria; order Pseudomonadales; family Pseudomonadaceae; genus Pseudomonas; species Pseudomonas sp. SDO55104_S430. The sequence goes on from NZ_JBSVXG010000014.1 coordinate 12,193, forward strand.
GCGTATTTTGCCGTTCGAGGAAACCTGGATCGCCTACACCAGCGCCGCTGGCGTGGCCGAGGCCATTCGCTCGATGGTCGTGCGCGGCGCGCCGGCGATTGGCGTCACTGCCGCCTATGGCATCGTGCTCGCGGCCCGTGCCCGGATCGCTGAAGGCGGCGACTGGTACGCGGCGCTGGAAGAAGATTTCGCGCTGCTGGCCGATTCCCGTCCTACCGCCGTCAATCTGTTCTGGGCGCTCAATCGCATGCACGATCGCCTCGATCGCTTGAAAGAGAATGTCGATCCGCTGGCCGCGCTGGAAGCCGAGGCCATCGCCATTCATGAAAGTGATCGCGAAGCCAACCTGACCATGGCGCAACTGGGCGTGGATCTGATCCGCAAGCACCAGGGCAATGCCCAGACCATTCTGACTCACTGCAACACTGGAGCGCTGGCCACAGGCGGCTTCGGTACGGCGTTGGGCGTCATTCGAGCGGCGTTCATCGAAGGCATGGTCGAGCGCGTGTATGCCGGCGAAACCCGCCCGTGGCTGCAAGGCTCGCGTTTGACGGCCTGGGAGCTGGCGAACGAAGGCATCCCGGTGACGCTCAATGCCGACTCCGCTGCCGCGCACATCATGAGAACCAAGGGCATTACCTGGGTCATCGTGGGGGCCGACCGGATCACCGCCAATGGCGACGTGGCCAACAAGATCGGCACCTATCAGTTGGCGGTTAACGCGATGCACCACGGCGTACGTTTCATGGTAGTGGCGCCGAGTTCGACCATCGACATGACCCTGGCCAGCGGCGACGACATCCCGCTCGAAGAGCGTGACGGTCGTGAATTGCTGGAGGTCGGCGGTCAGCGGTTGGGCGCGGATGTCGATGCATTCAACCCGGTGTTCGACGTGACGCCGGCGGATCTGATCGATGCCATCGTCACGGAAAAAGGCATCGTCGAGCGTCCGGATACCGCGAAAATGGCGCAGTTGATGTGCCGCAAGCGCCTGCATTGATGGTTTTCTGCGCTTGAACAATCCATTCGCGGGCAAGCCTCGCTCCTACAGGTTCCATATTTCTGTAGGAGCGTGGCTTGCCCGCGAAGAACGATGACTCAATTTCCTCCTGTACTTTCACAAAATTCACTTGCAAATCCCGGGCTGCAATAGCTCTAAGCCCCTCAGATCCCCCTCAAGCCTGTCATCGGTCAACTAACTATGCTCCATGCGCATCTGGGGGATAGGTGCGTGGCGGCTCTTGTGATAACATCCGGCGGTTTCCAGGGTTGCCCGGCGTGGCGACCTTTACTACGCAGATCCAAGGCATAACTCGTTGATTTGTCGTAAGTCGGTGCATGGCATTCAGCCTGCAACGGCGAGCTTCGTTCTTCCCATATGGATGTGACGGAGTTTCACCAGAAAAAGGAATCAGGCTTCTCATGGGCGAACTGGCCAAAGAAATCCTCCCGGTCAATATCGAAGACGAGCTGAAGCAGTCCTACCTCGACTACGCGATGAGCGTAATTGTCGGTCGGGCACTGCCGGATGCGCGCGATGGCTTGAAGCCCGTGCACCGGCGCGTGCTGTTCGCGATGAGCGAGCTGGGTAACGACTTCAACAAGCCGTACAAGAAATCTGCCCGTGTTGTCGGTGACGTAATCGGTAAGTACCACCCGCACGGTGATACCGCGGTGTACGACACCATCGTTCGTATGGCGCAGCCATTCTCGCTGCGTTACCTGCTGGTAGACGGTCAGGGCAACTTCGGTTCGGTGGACGGCGACAACGCCGCGGCCATGCGATACACCGAAGTGCGCATGACCAAGCTGGCGCACGAGCTGCTGGCTGACCTGCACAAGGAAACCGTGGACTGGGTGCCGAACTACGACGGCACCGAACTGATCCCCGCGGTCATGCCGACCCGTATTCCCAACCTGTTGGTCAACGGCTCCAGCGGTATCGCCGTGGGCATGGCGACCAACATCCCGCCGCACAACCTCGGTGAAGTCATCGACGGTTGCCTGGCGCTTATCGACAATCCCGAGCTGACTGTCGATGAACTGATGCAATACATCCCCGGCCCGGACTTCCCGACCGCTGCGATCATCAACGGTCGCGCCGGCATCATCGAAGCCTACCGCACCGGTCGCGGCCGCATTTACATGCGCGCACGCTCGATCATCGAAGACATCGACAAGGTCGGTGGCCGTCAGCAGATCGTCATCACCGAACTCCCTTACCAACTGAACAAGGCGCGTCTGATCGAGAAGATCGCCGAGCTGGTTAAAGAGAAGAAGCTGGAAGGCATCACCGAACTGCGCGACGAGTCCGACAAGGACGGTATGCGCGTTGTCATCGAGTTGCGTCGCGGCGAAGTGCCTGAGGTCATCCTCAACAACCTCTATGCCCAGACCCAGCTGCAGAGCGTGTTCGGCATCAACATCGTTGCGCTGATCGACGGTCGTCCGCGGATCCTGAACCTCAAGGACCTGCTGGAAGCCTTCGTCCGTCACCGTCGCGAAGTGGTCACCCGCCGTACCGTGTTCGAACTGCGCAAGGCGCGCGAGCGCGGTCACATCCTCGAAGGTCAAGCCGTTGCCCTGTCGAACATCGACCCGGTCATCGCCCTGATCAAGGCCTCGCCAACACCGTCGGAAGCCAAGGAAGCGCTGGTCAGCACGCCTTGGGAATCCTCGGCCGTAGTGGCGATGGTTGAGCGTGCCGGTGCCGATTCGTGCCGTCCGGAAAACCTCGATCCGCAATACGGTCTGCGCGAAGGCAAGTACTTCCTGTCGCCAGAGCAGGCGCAAGCCATTCTGGAACTGCGTCTGCACCGCCTGACCGGTCTGGAGCACGAAAAGCTGCTGGCCGAGTACCAGGAGATCCTCAACCAGATCGGCGAGCTGATCCGCATCCTCAACAGCGCCACGCGCCTGATGGAAGTGATCCGCGAAGAACTGGAAGTGATCCGCGCCGAATACGGCGATGTGCGTCGCACCGAGATTCTCGACGCGCGCCTCGACCTGACCCTGGGCGACATGATTCCGGAAGAAGAGCGTGTCGTGACCATTTCCCACGGCGGCTATGCCAAGACTCAGCCACTGGCTGCGTACCAGGCTCAGCGTCGCGGCGGTAAAGGCAAGTCGGCCACCGGCGTCAAGGATGAGGACTACATCGCTCACCTGCTGGTCGCCAACAGCCACACCACGCTGTTGCTGTTCTCCAGCAAGGGCAAGGTTTACTGGCTCAAGACCTACGAAATCCCGGAAGCGTCCCGTGCCGCTCGCGGCCGTCCGCTGGTGAACCTGCTGCCGCTGGATGACGGTGAATACATCACCACCATGCTGCCGGTCGAGGAATACACCGAAGGTCACTACATCTTCATGGCGACTGCCCTTGGCACCGTGAAGAAGACCCCGCTGGAATCCTTCAGTCGTCAGCGCAGCGTCGGTCTGATCGCGCTGGAACTGGACGAAGGCGACGTACTGATCTCCGCGGCCATCACCGATGGCGAGCGTGAAGTGATGCTGTTCTCCGACGGCGGCAAGGTCACTCGCTTCAAGGAATCCGACGTCCGCGCCATGGGCCGTACCGCTCGCGGTGTTCGCGGCATGCGTCTGCCGGAAGGCCAGAAGCTGATTTCCATGCTGATCCCGGAAGAAGGCAGCGAGATCCTCACCGCTTCCGAACGCGGCTACGGCAAGCGTACGGCGATCACCGAGTTCCCTGAGTACAAGCGTGGCGGTCAGGGCGTTATCGCCATGGTCAGCAACGAGCGTAACGGCCGTCTGGTCGGCGCGGTCCAGGTGCTCGACGGCGAGGAAATCATGCTGATTTCCGATCAGGGCACTCTGGTTCGTACTCGAGTCGACGAGGTTTCCAGTCTGGGTCGTAACACCCAGGGCGTGACCCTGATCAAACTGGCCAAGGATGAAACCCTGGTCGGCCTTGAGCGGGTACAGGAACCTTCGGAAGTCGAGGGTGAAGAGTTTGAAGGTGAAGAGGGCGAGGTATTCGAGGGTGACGTCGTGATCGACGATGCCGTGGAAGACCAGCAACTCGACGCCGCCGCTGACGAAGAACCACAGGAATAAGCGTACATGCAGGGGGGCGGATGAGAATTCGCCCCCTTGTTGTTTATCCCTTATGAAAAAATCGACACCACCACGATTCCCTGTGGGAGCGGGCTTGCTCGCGAAGACGGACTGACATTCTCCAGCGATGTCGCCTGATACACCGCTTTCGCGAGCAAGCCCGCTCCCACCTTGAATCGGCGTCGACTGAAATGTTTGCACGACCTACCAAATCAGAGCGAGATTGGATGTGAGCAAGAGAGCCTATAACTTCTGCGCGGGTCCCGCGGCACTTCCCGAAGCTGTCCTGCAGCGCGCCCAGAGTGAACTCCTTGACTGGCACGGCAAGGGCCTGTCGGTGATGGAAATGAGCCATCGCAGCGATGAGTTCGTGTCCATCGCCACCAAGGCCGAGCAGGACCTGCGTGATCTGCTGAATATCCCGTCGAACTACAAAGTGCTGTTCCTGCAAGGCGGCGCCAGCCAGCAGTTCGCCCAGATTCCGCTAAACCTGCTGCCGGACAACGGCACGGCCGACTATATCGACACCGGTATCTGGTCGCAGAAAGCCATCGAAGAAGCCTCGCGCTACGGCCACGTCAATGTCGCCGCGACCGCCAAGCCTTACGACTATTTCGCCATTCCCGGCCAGAACGAGTGGAAGCTGTCCAAGGACGCGGCCTACGTTCACTACGCGCCGAACGAAACCATCGGCGGCCTGGAATTCCAGTGGATCCCGGAAACCGGCGATGTACCGCTGGTGGCTGACATGTCTTCCGACATCCTCTCCCGTCCGGTAGACGTCTCGCGTTTCGGCATGATCTACGCCGGTGCCCAGAAAAACATCGGCCCGAGCGGCATCGTCGTGAACATCATTCGCGAAGACCTGCTGGGCAAGGCCCGCTCCCTGTGCCCGACCATGCTCAACTACAAGGTCGCGGCCGACAACGGCTCGATGTACAACACTCCGCCAACCCTGGCCTGGTACCTGTCCGGCCTGGTGTTCGAGTGGCTGAAAGAGCAGGGCGGTGTCGAAGCCATTGCCAAGCTGAACGACGTGAAACAGCGCACGCTGTACGAATTCATCGACGCCAGCGGCCTGTACAGCAACCCGATCAACAAGTCGGACCGCTCCTGGATGAACGTGCCGTTCCGTCTGGCAGACGACCGTCTGGACAAGCCGTTCCTGGCCGGCGCCGACGAGCGTGGCCTGCTGAACCTCAAGGGACACCGTTCCGTGGGCGGCATGCGCGCCTCCATCTATAACGCCGTCGACATCAACGCAATCAACGCGCTGGTGGCGTACATGGCAGAGTTCGAGAAGGAACACGGCTAATGTCTGAGCAAGAACTCAAGGCACTGCGCGTTCGCATCGATGCTCTGGACACCAAGATTCTGGAGTTGATCAGTGAGCGTGCGCGCTGTGCCCAGGAAGTCGCACGAGTAAAGATGGCGTCGCTGGCTGAAGGCGAAGCGCCAGTGTTCTATCGCCCGGAGCGCGAAGCTCAGGTGCTCAAGCGTGTGATGGAACGTAATCAGGGCCCGCTGGGCAACGAAGAGATGGCGCGGCTGTTCCGCGAAATCATGTCTTCATGCCTGGCTCTCGAGCAGCCGCTGAAAGTGGCTTATCTCGGCCCTGAAGGCACTTTCACCCAGGCGGCGGCCATGAAGCATTTTGGCCACGCGGTGATCAGCAAGCCGATGGCGGCGATCGACGAAGTGTTCCGTGAAGTGGCGGCCGGTGCGGTGAATTTCGGCGTGGTCCCGGTGGAAAACTCCACCGAAGGCGCGGTCAACCACACCCTCGACAGCTTCCTCGAGCACGATATGGTGATCTGCGGCGAAGTCGAGCTGCGTATTCACCATCACCTGTTGGTTGGCGAAAACACCAAGACCGACAGCATCAGCCGTATCTACTCCCACGCTCAGTCCCTGGCCCAGTGCCGCAAGTGGCTGGACGCCCATTACCCGAATGTCGAGCGCGTGGCGGTGTCGAGCAACGCCGAAGCGGCCAAGCGGGTCAAGGGTGAGTGGAACTCGGCGGCGATCGCCGGCGACATGGCTGCTGGCCTGTATGGCTTGACCCGACTCGCCGAGAAGATCGAGGACCGTCCGGACAACTCCACGCGGTTCCTGATGATCGGCAACCAGGAAGTGCCGCCGACCGGCGACGACAAGACCTCGATCATCGTTTCGATGAGCAACAAGCCAGGTGCACTCCACGAGCTGCTGGTGCCGTTCCACGACAACGGCATCGACCTGACGCGCATCGAGACCCGTCCGTCGCGCAGCGGTAAATGGACCTACGTGTTCTTCATCGATTTTGTCGGCCACCACCGCGATCCGCTGGTAAAAGGTGTGCTGGAAAAAATCAGTCAGGAAGCAGTGGCACTCAAAGTGCTGGGTTCCTACCCGAAAGCAGTTCTCTAAGGGGCGGTAGCAATGAGTGGCAATTTCCTCGCTCTGGCACAGCCGGGCGTGCAACAACTTTCGCCTTACGTTCCGGGCAAACCCGTGGACGAACTGGCTCGCGAGCTGAATCTCGATCCGGCCAGCATCATCAAGCTGGCAAGTAACGAAAACCCGTTGGGCGCCAGTCCCAAGGTTGTGGCAGCCATCCGTGATGCGCTGGACGAGCTGACCCGCTATCCGGATGGCAACGGCTTTGCCTTGAAATCCCTGCTGGCCGAACAGTGCCGCGTCGAAATCGATCAGGTGACTTTGGGCAACGGTTCCAATGACATCCTCGAACTGGTCGCGCGCGCCTATCTGGCCCCGGGCCTGAATGCCGTGTTCAGCGAGCACGCGTTCGCCGTCTATCCGATTGCCACCCAGGCGGTCGGCGCCCAGGCCAAGGTCGTTCCCGCCAAGGAATGGGGGCATGACCTGCCGGCCATGCTGGCGGCCATCGACGCCAACACCCGCGTAGTTTTCATAGCCAACCCGAACAACCCGACCGGGACCTGGTTCGACGCCCAGGCACTGGACGACTTCCTGCAAGACGTACCCGAGCACGTGCTGGTCGTGCTGGACGAGGCGTACATCGAGTACGCCGAAGGCAGTGATGACATGCCGGACGGCCTGGATTTCCTCGCCGCCTATCCGAACCTGCTGGTTTCCCGGACCTTCTCCAAGGCTTACGGCCTGGCGTCGTTGCGGGTCGGTTACGGCCTGTCCACTCCGGTGGTCGCCGACGTCCTGAACCGTGTACGTCAACCTTTCAACGTCAATAGCCTCGCCCTGGCCGCCGCTTGCGCTGCGGTGAAGGACGACGAGTATCTGGCTGAAAGCCGCCGCCTGAACGAAGCCGGCATGCAGCAGCTGGAAGCGGGTTTCCGTGAGTTGGGCCTTAGCTGGATTCCGTCCCGCGGCAACTTCATCTGCGTCGATATCGGTCGCGAAGCCGCTCCGATCTTCCAGGGTCTGCTGCGCGAAGGCGTGATCGTGCGTCCGGTGGCCAACTACGGCATGCCGAACCACTTGCGTATCACCATCGGCTTGCCGGCGGAAAACAGCCGCTTCCTCGAGGCGCTGACCAAGGTTCTGGCTCGTGGTTGATGTCACTGCACTGCAATCTGCCGAGCCCATGATCGGTCGCCTGGTGGTGGTCGGTCTGGGATTGATCGGCGGTTCGTTTGCCAAGGGCTTGCGTGAAAGCGGCTTGTGCCGCGAAGTGGTGGGTGTCGATCTCGACCCGCAGTCGCGCAAGCTGGCGGTTGAATTGGGTGTAGTGGATCGCTGCGAAGACGATCTGGTTGCCGCTTGTCAGGGCGCCGACGTCATTCAGTTGGCTGTGCCGATCCTCGCCATGGAAAAAGTGCTCGCGCGATTGGCGAGCATGGATCTGGGCGGGGCGATTCTCACCGACGTCGGCAGTGCCAAGGGCAATGTCGTGCGCGCCGCCACCGAAGCGTTTGGCGGCATGCCGTCGCGTTTCGTGCCGGGTCATCCGATTGCCGGCTCCGAGCAGAGCGGGGTGGAAGCCTCCAATGCCGAGCTGTTCCGCCGTCACAAGGTGATTCTGACGCCTCTGAAGCAGACCGATCCGGCTGCGCTGGCGGTTGTCGATCGCCTGTGGCGCGAATTGGGCGCCGATGTCGAGCACATGCAGGTCGAGCGCCACGACGAAGTGCTGGCAGCGACCAGTCATTTGCCGCACTTGCTGGCGTTCGGTTTGGTCGACTCGTTGGCCAAGCGCAATGAAAACCTTGAGATCTTCCGTTACGCTGCGGGCGGTTTCCGCGATTTCACGAGAATCGCCGGAAGCGACCCGGTCATGTGGCATGACATCTTCCTCGCCAACCGCGAAGCTGTCCTGCGCACACTCGATACATTTCGCAGCGACCTCGACGCCTTGCGCGACGCGGTCGATGCAGGGGATGGGCACCAATTGTTGGGCGTTTTCACTCGCGCCCGGGTTGCTCGCGAGCATTTCAGTAAAATCCTGGCCCGCAGGGCCTATGTGGACGCTATGAATTCCAACGATCTGATTTTCCTGGCTCAACCTGGTGGCCGCCTGTCCGGTCGGATTCGCGTACCAGGCGACAAATCGATTTCCCACCGTTCGATCATGCTCGGTTCCCTCGCTGAAGGCGTCACCGAAGTCGAAGGTTTCCTCGAGGGCGAAGATGCCCTGGCCACCCTGCAGGCTTTCCGCGACATGGGTGTCGTGATCGAAGGCCCGCACCACGGTCGCGTGACCATTCACGGCGTCGGCCTGCACGGCCTGAAGCCGGCTCCTGGTCCGATCTACCTGGGCAACTCCGGCACTTCGATGCGTCTGCTGTCCGGCCTGTTGGCCGCGCAGAACTTCGACAGCACCCTGACCGGTGACGCTTCGCTGTCCAAGCGTCCGATGAACCGCGTGGCCAATCCGCTGCGTGAAATGGGTGCCGTGATCGAAACCGCCGCTGAAGGTCGTCCACCGATGACCATTCGTGGTGGCAACAAGCTCAAGGGCTTGACCTACACCATGCCGATGGCCAGTGCCCAGGTGAAATCCTGCCTGCTGCTGGCCGGTCTGTATGCCGAAGGCAAGACCACTGTGACCGAGCCTGCGCCGACCCGTGACCATACCGAGCGCATGCTGCGTGGTTTCGGTTACCCGGTGACCGTCAACGGCGCGACCGCTTCGGTCGAATCCGGCAACAAGCTGACTGCTACCCACATTGAAGTGCCGGGCGATATCTCCTCGTCGGCGTTCTTCCTGGTGGCGGCATCCATCGCCGAAGGTTCGGAGCTGGTGCTGGAACACGTCGGCATCAACCCGACCCGTACCGGCGTCATCGACATCCTGCGTCTGATGGGCGCTGACATCACTCTGGAAAACCAGCGTGAAGTGGGCGGCGAACCAGTAGCCGAGCTGCGCGTACGCGCGGCTAAACTCAAAGGTATCGAGATTCCCGAAGAGCTGGTTCCGCTGGCGATCGACGAATTCCCGGTGCTGTTCGTCGCGGCTGCCTGCGCTGAGGGTCGTACCATTCTGCGCGGTGCCGAAGAGCTGCGTGTCAAGGAATCGGACCGTATCCAGGTGATGGCCGACGGCCTGCTGGCGTTGGGCGTCAAGTGCGAGCCGACTCCGGACGGGATCATCATCGACGGCGGCCAGATCGGTGGCGGCGAAGTGCACGGTCACGGCGATCACCGGATCTCCATGGCGTTCAGCGTTGCCTCGCTGCGTGCTTCGGCGCCGATCCGCATCCATGACTGCGCCAACGTCGCGACCTCGTTCCCCAACTTCCTCGCGCTGTGCGCGCAGGTTGGCATCCGCGTTGCCCAAGAGGCTCAGTCGTGAAAAACATTGCACCGGTCATCACCATCGATGGGCCAAGCGGCTCCGGCAAGGGCACGGTAGCCGGGATTCTGGCCAAGCGTCTGGGCTGGAACCTGCTGGATTCCGGTGCGCTTTACCGCTTGCTGGCGTTCGCCGCGCAAAACCATGGCGTCGACCTGACCAACGAAGAGCTGCTGAAGAAACTTGCCGCTCATCTGGATGTGCAATTCATCGCGGCGACGGAAGGTCAGTTGCAGCGCATCATTCTGGAAGGTGACGAAGTCAGCGATGTGATCCGTACCGAGAGCATCGGTGCCGGTGCTTCCCAGGTGGCTGCATTGCCCGCCGTACGCGAGGCGCTGCTGCAGCGCCAGCGTGCATTCCAGGAAACTCCTGGTCTGGTGGCTGACGGTCGGGACATGGGAACGGTGGTTTTTCCGGACGCTCCGCTGAAGATTTTCCTTACCGCCAGCGCCGAGGAGCGGGCGCGCCGCCGATATTTGCAGTTGAAGGGCAAAGTCGAGGGTGTTAGTCTGTCGAGTCTGCTAGATGAGATACGTGCACGCGACGAGCGTGACACCCAGCGAGCGGTAGCCCCGCTCAAGCCGGCGGCTGACGCCATACAGCTGGATTCCACGGAATTATCCATCGATCAGGTGCTGGAACGCATCATGAGCGAGATCGCCATTCGCGATATCGCCGGGTGACCAAGAAGGCCGCAGGGGACCAGTCATAGTCCTGCAGCGCTTCTTTTAAATGAAACCAACCCACATCGTCTGGGATGTGGAGATGGGCGTATTTCTCGCCCTCATCAACAGGAATTAAAATGAGCGAAAGCTTTGCGGAACTCTTTGAAGAAAGCCTGAAAACCCTGAACCTTCAGGCAGGCTCCATCATCACCGGCGTCATCGTCGATATCGATTACCAGGCTCGCTGGGTAACCGTTCACGCTGGCCTGAAGTCTGAAGCACTCATCCCTCTTGAGCAGTTCTACACCGACGCTGGTGAGCTGAACATCAACGTTGGCGATGAAGTTCACGTTGCTCTGGACTCGGTTGAAGATGGCTTCGGTGAGACCAAGCTGTCCCGTGAAAAAGCCAAGCGTGCTGAATGCTGGATCGTTCTGGAAGCAGCCTTCGCAGCCGAAGAAGTGGTCAAGGGCGTTATCAACGGTAAGGTTAAAGGCGGCTTCACTGTCGACGTTAACGGCATCCGTGCGTTCCTGCCAGGTTCTCTGGTTGACGTCCGTCCAGTGCGCGACACCACGCACCTGGAAGGCAAAGAGCTGGAATTCAAGGTCATCAAACTGGACCAGAAGCGCAACAACGTTGTCGTTTCCCGTCGCAGCGTCCTGGAAGCCGAGAACTCCGCCGAGCGTGAAGCTCTGCTGGAATCCCTGCAGGAAGGCCAGCAAGTCAAAGGTATCGTCAAGAACCTCACCGATTACGGCGCATTCGTCGATCTGGGTGGCGTCGATGGCCTGCTGCACATCACCGACATGGCCTGGAAGCGTATCAAGCATCCTTCCGAAATCGTCAACGTTGGCGACGAGATCGATGTCAAGGTTCTGAAGTACGATCGCGAGCGCAATCGTGTTTCCCTGGGCCTGAAGCAACTGGGTGAAGATCCATGGGTTGCTATCAAAGCCCGTTACCCAGAAAGCACTCGCGTTACCGCTCGTGTAACCAACCTGACCGACTACGGCTGCTTCGCTGAGCTGGAAGAAGGCGTTGAAGGTCTGGTACACGTTTCCGAAATGGACTGGACCAACAAGAACATCCACCCTTCGAAAGTCGTACAAGTCGGCGACGAAGTGGAAGTCATGGTTCTGGACATCGACGAAGAACGTCGTCGTATCTCCCTGGGCATCAAGCAGTGCAAGTCGAACCCATGGGAAGACTTCTCTGGCCAGTTCAACAAGGGCGACAAGATCTCCGGCACCATCAAGTCGATCACCGATTTCGGTATCTTCATTGGTCTGGACGGCGGCATCGACGGTCTGGTTCACCTGTCCGACATCTCCTGGAGCGAAGTGGGCGAAGAAGCCGTTCGTCGCTTCAAGAAGGGCGACGAGCTGGACACCGTCATCCTGTCGGTTGACCCAGAGCGCGAGCGCATCTCCCTGGGCATCAAGCAACTGGAAAGCGATCCGTTCTCCGAGTACGTTCAAGAGAACGACAAAGGCGCCATCGTTAAAGGCATCGTGAAAGAAGTTGACGCCAAAGGCGCCATCATCACTCTGGCCGACGATATCGAAGCAACTCTGAAAGCCTCCGAAATCAGCCGTGACCGCGTTGAAGACGCTCGTAACGTTCTGAAAGAAGGCGAAGAAGTAGAAGCCAAGATCATCAGCGTTGACCGCAAGAGCCGCGTAATCCAGCTGTCGATCAAGTCGAAAGACGTTGAAGACGAAAAAGAAGCCATCCAGAGCCTGCGCGACAAGCCAGTAGCTTCGGATGCTCCAGTAGCCACCACCCTGGGTGACCTGCTGCGTGCTGCACAAGCGGAAAAGCAGAACTAAGTTCTGGCTTTCTGTAAAAAAGGGCGACTTCGGTCGCCCTTTTTTGTGCCCGAAATTCCTTCCCACCCCAACCCCTGTAGGAGTTGCCGAAGGCTGCGATCTTTTGCCTTTGCTTTTAATCAAGCTAGCCCACTGAAACCATCCCCCTTCCAACGCTGTCTTTTTCTTTAGAAGGATCAATTGCTTATTTGCAGCTAAGCTAACCCCCAAGCGAACGACGCTCGGCCAGCGCAGCCGGCATAAGGAAGTGAATGAACAAACTCATCGTCGCACTAGCAGTCGTGGTGGCTCTGGCAGGCTGTACCACGAACGCCAAGACCCACGCGGTGCGTGGTGTAAGCGGTATCGAAGTCGATTGTTCAGGGCTGGGTTCCAGCTGGGAGAAATGCAAGAAGCGGGCGGCTAAGGAGTGCAAGGGAGGAGGCTACAAAACGATCGTCAGATCCGACGACGCCAAGGAAGAAGATTATTTCCCGTTCGGCTTCAACCCGGCCGGCTACTTCACCCGCACCATGCTGGTCATTTGCCGATAGGAGTGCAGGCAGCTAACAGGCGATGGATGATTGAAGAGCCGCGCATTACGCGGTTTGCAGGAGGGTGTCAAAACTCATACTGTTCAAATCCATCCGGGCATGCTAAAACCGTCGGAGCGATTTTCCTAGCTGCTTGAAAAAGAAGGGAAAAATATGACGAAGTCGGAGTTGATCGAACGAATTGTCACCCATCAAGGGCTGCTCTCATCAAAGGATGTGGAGCTGGCCATCAAGACCATGCTTGAGCAAATGTCCCAATGCCTTGCCACCGGGGATCGAATCGAGATCCGCGGCTTCGGCAGCTTCTCTCTGCACTACCGCGCCCCGCGAGTAGGTCGCAATCCAAAAACCGGTCAATCTGTCAGCCTCGATGGCAAGTTCGTTCCCCATTTCAAGCCAGGGAAAGAGCTGCGTGATCGTGTGAACGAGGAAGAGGAGGGGGCGCTTTGACGTTCGCTGTAAATCAAGGAGCTGTCGATGCGTAACCTCAAGCGCGTATTGCTCGCGGTATTTGTTCTGCTGCTGGTTCTCGTGATACTGGCGTTTGTTCTAGAGAATCAGCAATCGGTTACTTTGTTGTTCCTGGGGTGGGCGGGACCAGAACTGCCGGTGTCTCTGGCTATAGTGTTGGCGGTTTTGATAGGCATGCTGATTGGCCCGCTTATAAATTGGGCTTTGGTACGTTCGTACAAAACTTCGCGCAAGCAGTCAGGCTAGTCACTCGCGGCCTGGCTTTCCTGGCAGCTTGTCTATATCCAATAGTAAAACCTTCGTTAAGCTGTAAAATGCTGGGCTTATTCGATAGTGGCATATTCGCATATCGGTTTAGATTGCCTCGGTCGAAGGCTTCCAGCTGACTGATGGTTTGCATTCATGGATTAGACAGTGCGCGACTGACAGCTCTGTCAACGACGCAAGGGTATGGTACCGCGTGAAAATTCTAGTTACCGGCGGCGCCGGGTTTATCGGCTCGGCAGTCATTCGCCACATCATCTCCAATACTACCGACTCCGTCGTTAACGTCGACAAGCTGACTTACGCCGGTAATCTGGAGTCACTGGCCGAAGTCAGTCAGAGTTCACGTTATGTGTTCGAGCGCGTCGATATTTGCGATCGCAACCAGATCGACCGTGTTCTGAGTGAGCATCAACCCGATGCGATCATGCATCTGGCTGCAGAGTCTCATGTTGACCGTTCGATTTCCGGACCTTCCGAATTCATTCAGACCAACATCATTGGCACATATACGTTGCTTGAGGCATCGCGTAAGTATTGGGCTGCGTTGGACGATAAACGCAAGTCGGGCTTCCGCTTCCACCACATCTCAACCGATGAAGTTTATGGGGATCTCGAAGGGCCGGAAGATCTCTTCACCGAAACGACGCCTTATCAGCCGAGTTCACCATATTCTGCCAGCAAAGCGAGTTCTGACCATCTGGTACGCGCCTGGGCTCGTACCTATGGTCTACCGACTCTTGTGACCAATTGTTCAAATAACTACGGTCCATGTCATTTTCCAGAAAAACTGATCCCTCTGATCATTCTAAATGCGCTCGAAGGCAAGCCGTTGCCGGTCTATGGCAAAGGTAATCAGGTGCGGGACTGGTTGTACGTCGAAGATCATGCGCGCGCCCTATACAAGGTTGTTACCGAAGGCGTAATTGGCGAGACATACAACATTGGCGGCCATAACGAAAAGCAGAACATTGAAGTTGTCAAGACACTTTGTGCACTGCTGGATGAGTTGTGTCCTGACTCCGCGCATCGTCCGTATGCGAGTCTGATCACTTATGTTCAAGATCGTCCGGGTCATGATCAGCGATACGCAATCGATGCGAGCAAAATTCAGCGTGAACTAAGTTGGACACCGCAAGAGACTTTTGAAACTGGTATCCGCAAAACGGTCGAGTGGTATCTCACTAATAAGGAGTGGGTCGCTAACGTGAAGAGTGGCAGCTACCAGCACTGGATCGATCAGAACTACGCGAATCGCTCGAACAAGGCATGAAAATTCTCCTGCTGGGAAAAAACGGCCAGATAGGTTGGGAGCTGCAACGCTCGTTGGCACCCTTGGGCGAATTAATTGCCGTGGATCGCCACTCCGTCGAAGGCCTTTGTGGCGACCTTTCCGATCTTGGCGGCCTGCGTGCAATGATCGGCAAGGTCAAGCCGGATGTGATTGTCAACGCGGCTGCTTACACGGGTGTCGACAAGGCTGAGACCGAGCGGTCGCTGGCTGACCTGATTAACAGCCAAGCCTGCCAGATCATGGCGCAAGAGGCTGCTGTGCTGGGTGCATGGGTTATTCACTATTCGACAGACTATGTATTCAGTGGCGAAGGTTCGGAACCTTGGGTCGAAACTGATGCCGTCTTACCCGTGAACCATTACGGCGCAAGCAAACTGGCCGGTGAGCAGGCGATCATTGCCTCAGGCTGTCGACATCTCATTTTTCGCACCAGTTGGGTCTACGGCGCCCGAGGCAATAACTTCGCCAAAACCATGCTGCGTTTGGCAAAGGAGCGCGAAACCTTGAGCGTTATCGCCGACCAGATAGGTGCCCCGACAGGCGCAGATCTGATTGCCGATATAACCGCGCTGGTCATTCAGCAAGTCCGGCAGCGTCCTGAACTGGCCGGTCTCTATCATCTCGCGGCTGCCGGCGAAGTGTCTTGGTACGGCTATGCCGGCCATGTGATCGATTTTGCCCGGGAGCATGGCGAAGATCTGCTGGTGTCAGTGATCAGTCCAATCGATACAACTGCCTATTCCACTCCCGCACGCCGGCCTTTGAATTCAAGATTGAATACCCAAAAGCTGCGTACCAATTTTTCTCTACACTTGCCGGATTGGCAAAGTGGTGTAACCCGAATGCTTAGGGAAGTTCTGAATAAATGAACACGATCAATCGCAAAGGCATCATTCTCGCTGGTGGTTCTGGCACGCGCCTGCACCCCTTAACCCTTGGTGTCTCCAAGCAGATGCTGCCGATCTACGATAAACCGATGATCTTTTATCCATTGTCGGTGCTGATGCTTGCTGGGATGCGCGAAATCCTGATCATCTCCACGCCGCAAGACCTATCGTGTTTTCGCAAACTGTTGGGGGATGGCAGTCTGTACGGCATAAAACTGTCGTATGCAGAGCAACCTAGCCCGGATGGCCTGGCACAGGCCTTCATAATTGGTGAGGAGTTCATCGGTGAGGATCCCTGCTGTCTGATTCTGGGCGATAACATCTTTTACGGTCAGCACTTCTCGGACAATTTGCGTTCGGCTAACTCCCAGCGGCAGGGTGCTACCGTTTTCGGTTATCACGTCTCCGATCCGGAGCGTTTTGGTGTCGTCGAATTCGACAAGACCGGGCGTGCGCTGAGCATCGAAGAAAAACCGCTCAAACCTAAATCGAACTATGCCGTCACCGGTCTGTATTTTTACGACAACGATGTCGTAGAAATTGCCAAGTGTATCAAGCCCTCTGAGCGTGGCGAGCTGGAAATTACCGACGTCAATCGAGCCTATCTCGACAAGAAGATGCTGAATGTCGAAATGCTCGGTCGGGGTTTTGCCTGGCTAGACACTGGTACTCACGAATCGCTGCTGGAAGCTAGTCACTTCGTCCATACCATCGAGCACCGTCAGGGCTTGAAAGTTGCGTGTCTTGAAGAGATTGCCTACAACAATGGGTGGATTACTTCTCAGCAATTGGCGACCCAGGCTAACGCCCTGAAAAAGACCGGTTATGGTCAGTACTTGCAGAAGCTGCTGGATTCGCCGTCACGCTGAGCAGTGTCATTCGCTCTAACAGTCGAGTTTAACAATGCAAGCAGGAATGGCATGTCAGTAAAACATCCTAAAGTCGCGGTTTTGCTGGCTGCCTACAATGGAATGCAATGGATCGAAGAACAGCTATCTTCAATCCTCGCGCAGTCAGCTGTCGACGTCACCGTTTTCATCAGTATTGACCCATCAGCCGACGGTACCGAAGTGTGGTGTACAGCTTATGCAGCCACTCATAAGGGTGTTGTTGTCCTACCACCCGCTGGCAGATTCGGTGGGGCCTCGGCGAATTTTTTTCGCTTGATACGCGATGTGGGTTTCGACGACTTCGATTTTATTGCATTTGCTGATCAAGATGATCGCTGGTATGCAAACAAGCTGCAACGAGCGACAGAGTTCCTCCAGTGTGAGCAGAGCGATGCTTATTCCAGTAATGTTTCGGCGTTTTGGCCGGATGGTAGTATGCACGTTCTGAACAAGGCGCAACCCCAAGTCAAATGGGACTTCCTATTTGAGGCTGCAGGACCCGGGTGTACGTATGTTATGACGCAACGTCTTGCCCAAGCGTTGAAGATTTCAGTCATTGGACACTGGGATTGCTTGCAGCAGATCAGCCTGCATGACTGGTATTGCTATGCCTTTGCCCGAAGTCACGATTTTGCGTGGTACATCGATCCCATTCCGTCGATGGACTATCGCCAGCATGAGCGCAATCAGGTAGGGGCGAACAAGGGGCTGAGTCCCTTGATCGCTCGCTACAAAACCATCCATGACGGGTGGTGGTTCAATCAGGTGCGAAGGATTGCAATTCTGGTCGGCCAGGATCAAACATCTTTTGTCAGAAGCTGGTTGCCTTTGCGGCGCTGGCAGCTTATCAGGCTGTCATTTAGTGCTTGGAGTTGCCGTCGGCGCTTGCGAGATAAAATCTTTTTCTTTTGTATCTGCTGGGCCACAGCCTTGATTGGAAACAGAGCAGCATGACAGCTTCTAAAGTTTTGGTGACCGGTGCGACGGGTATGGTCGGGGAGGCAGTGGTGTTCAGGTTGTTGCTGGATAAGCGTTTCGCTCCTGTTGCGACGGCCCGGGGAAGCACGCGGTTGCACGGCTTGTGCGAAGTCGTTCCCTTCGAGCTGACGGGCGGGCAGGAGATTGCTTCGCTTGAGGACGTTCAAGTTGTGGTACACGCAGCCGCTCGCGTGCACGTGATGAATGAGACTGCGACCGACACTTTATGGCAGTTTCGCAAGGTCAACTTGAATGGCACGCTCGACTTGGCCCGTAAGGCAGCAAAATCAGGGGTTAAGCGGTTTGTTTTCATCAGTTCGATCAAGGTTAATGGTGAGAGCACACGCTTGGGTGAACCGTTCAAGGCCGATGACAAGCCTTGTCCAAGTGATCCTTACGCCATTTCCAAGTGGGAAGCGGAGCAGGCTCTGTGGCAGCTCGGTAATGAAACCGGTATGGAGATCGTCATTATCCGCCCTCCGCTCGTGTACGGTCCGGGGGTTAAGGCGAACTTCCTGAGTATGTTGAACTGGCTCGAAAAAGGCATACCGTTGCCATTAGGAGCCATCAAAAATCAGCGCAGTCTGGTGTTTCTGGACAATCTGGTGGATCTGATAGTTACGTGTATCGATCATCCTGCCGCAGCCAATCAAATCTTTCTAATAAGTGATGGTGACGATGTTTCAACGACACGCCTACTGAAATGCCTCGCCTTTGCTTTGGACAAAAAAGCCTATTTGTTGCCTGTGCCTCAATGGTTGCTGACTGTGGGCGCATCTCTTCTGGGTAAGCATGCTGTTGCCAGCAGAGTCTTGGGTTCTTTGCAGATCGATATCAGCAAGAATCGAGATCTGCTGGGTTGGACTCCACCCGTCAGTCTGGCTCGGGCCATGCGTCAGACCGCTGACCACTATCGGGAAAAGTCAAAGAAATGATGCTTATCGCTTTGCTGTTGGCAGTGTTCCTTGTGTCATGGCTGATGACGCTGATCCTGCGTCACTATGCACTGGCGAAAAGCATGGTGGATATTCCCAATGAGCGCAGTTCGCACTCGATCCCTACGCCACGGGGTGGTGGCGTGGCGATTGTCCTGACGTTCGCTTTGAGCCTTCCATTCCTGTCCACTCTGGGGCAAGTCGAAACGCCGACCTTGTATGGATTGCTGGGAGCTGGGTTGTTGGTAGCAATGATTGGATTTGCCGATGACCATGGCCATATCGCGGCCCGATGGCGCCTGATGGGGCATTTCATCGCGGCTATATGGGCTTTGATCGGATTGCACGGTTTGGGTCCGATACAACTGTTTGGCATAGTGGCCGATCTAGGCTGGCTTGGGCATGTCCTAGCGGTTTTCTACCTTGTTTGGATGCTCAATCTCTACAACTTCATGGACGGTATCGACGGTCTCGCCAGCCTGCAAGCAATCTTTGTGTGTCTGGCTGGCAGTCTTGTCGCGTGGTGGACCGGGCATTTTGCATTGATTGGTGGACCGCTGTTGCTCGCTGCCGCCGTGAGCGGGTTTCTCGTATGGAACTTCCCCCCGGCACGCATCTTCATGGGCGATGCAGGGAGTGGTTTTCTTGGCTTGATACTGGGAGCATTGTCACTTGAAGCGGGGGGGCGGTCCCCGGAGCTATTGTGGAGTTGGCTCATTTTGCTGGGGGTATTCATCGTTGATGCGACAATTACTCTGCTCAGGCGCATGTTCCACCGCGAAAAGGTGTATCAGGCACATCGCAGTCACGCTTATCAACATGCCTCTCGACAGTATTCCAGCCACAGAGCTGTAACCTTTGGGGTGATTGGCCTGAATGTGATCTGGCTCCTGCCGATGGCAATCGCGGTGGCGGCAGGCATACTGGATGGCCTCACGGGGCTGGTCCTAGCTTATCTCCCGTTGGTCGTGCTGGCCTTCAAATTCAAGGCAGGAAAGCGAGAAACAACTTAAGTTGCTGCGATGAATTCGATGGCTGTTGAATGCCATAGGATATTTCAGGGATTGATGAGCTAAATGATGTTCTCCGGGGGCTTGCGATTGTTTTCTGCTCCCCGGTGGCACTGTGAATGGGTCTTTATCCGTATTAAGAAGTTATAAGCGGTGTTTGGTCGTATTTTCCAATTGTTGGAGAAAGCAATTTTGACTTCTATTCAAGCTTTGGCGCGTTGTTCACTGTCATGGCGGTGAGCATTTCGCTAGCGGCAAAAGATTTTCTCATTACTGAGCCATTTCGGTAATTGTGGAATATTTTTTTCGCTATCTACCTTATCCATTTTCCACTGCTTCCGTGCAAAGCGGAGTATTTCGTGAATTTGGCATTGCAGTATTTTCACTGTTGGGGCGCGTTGAGGGTCGCAGCCATTCCTACGCTGTCAGTTATTTGGCTAAATGTCGAGATTTTTAGGAAAGTTTTTTATTTTCCACCGAACCGACTTTCTAGATGAATTGGAAAAGTATCTTCTGCTTATCTAATCTTCCGAAGCTGAAAGATGTTAAAAAGATTGATCAAGCTATCCAGATAGCTGGCCAGACATTTTGAGCCAAAACCTGCCTTGAGCGGGTTTTTTAATCTAAAAAATTCTGCCTGGCCTCAATTTAGCTCTGTTTCACTCCAGTCCAGCTTGTGCTGGCTGAGCGAATGTAGGCGCGAGCTGGTTTTTCTACGAGTGAATAGGTCGCAGATGAGATAGCTATTAGTGCTGCTAAGTAAATATAGAATTTTTCTGTTTCTGAGCTATTAATATGCGGCGCAACGTAGATAAGGAATAGCAGATAAAGCGGGAAGTGTAGGATGTAAACTGCATAGCTAGCTTCGCCAAGAAAAATAGCGACACGGGACTCAAGTTTTCCGGTGTTTTTACTGTTGGTAAGCGAAAGGATCAGCAGGCCGAAAGGCAGTACGATCATCGGCAATCTGAAATAAATCCATACCCCTAATAGAACACACATTGCCAAGGCCGAAGAGGTGATTGCTATAATCGACGCTGGAATCTGACGGTTTTTTGCGAAGGTGCCCATCACGTTGCCAGCCAAAAAGAATGGCAGACTACGTAAAGGGAAGTACGGGCCAAGATAATCAATCAGTGGATTTACTGGTGTTCCATTCGTATGGGCATGAATCAGATATAAGTTGAGTGCCTCATGAGCCAAGCATGAGACTATTGCCACGATAGCCCCAATCCATAAATTTCCTTTTTTCAGAATAAATAATACTGCAGGGAATACTGCGTAGAAAAACACTTCAACAGAAAGCGACCAACCTGGGTTGTTCATCGATAGTGCATGTGATGGTGACCAGGCCTGCGTCAGAGACATATTCAGTATTAGAGTTAGCGGGTCCGGGGTGCTCAATAGCACAGACAGCCCGAGTCCAATAAGATAAACCGGATAAATTCTTGCAAATCGGGCAATCCAAAATTTAGACTTGTTAAATGTTGCTGGAAAGTTAGTGGCATAGACGCTTGCCATAATGAATCCAGAAAGAAAGAAAAAATATTGAACAGCGTAAGGTCCTTGTCTTAAAATTTTTGCAATATCTTCATTGTTGAACGGAGGAATATTCGCTCCAAAGTGAAAAGCCACAACAATTAAAACGGCAACAAACCTTGTGAAGGTAAGTCGGGAGAGATTGTTAACTGCCGTATTCATGCAAAATGTTCCGAGGGCTTCTTGATTCAAGGGTCGAACTATTTACCACATTTGACAGGATCAGGCCAAACCTGTTTGGAGCATCTCATTCCCATCGCCCTCCAACAACTGCTGCAGTTTCTCTCAAACGCCGGCCCGAATGCCGGCGTTTGTTCCTGTCCTGCATACGGCGATGCAGCGCCACCAGAGCAGGCCGCTCGATTGCTTGGAGCAGCACACGGCATGGCTCCGCTCATGGGGTGATTGCCATTGAATGCGATGCTGAAGGGGTTGCAAAGAAGTCGCGGCAAGAGTACCGCTGTGCGTTAGAGCTCGCATACGATACCGTTGCGTCGTCGAATCGGCCTGTTTCGAAAAAGTAATTTCAGTTACACAGAGGTGCGCGATGCGATTATGTTAGTCTTCCATTTTTTATTAGTACGCAGAATGGGAATGCTATGATCGCCGAGCTATCGGATGTATTGCAGAAGGGAGAAGTCGACTCCGGGGTCGTCATTGTAGGGTCTGGCCTGGCAGCATTTGCGGTGGCCTACACCCTTGAGGCAAAGGGTATAAAGAGTATTATTTTTGAGTCGGGGGAGGCAGTTGGACAGCGTGAGTGGAATATCACGTCTGAGGAAATTGCAATGGCTGATTACGGTGTGCCGGACAGCTACCCCAAGTTGCACTGCCGACGAGAGCGAGGGGGCGGCTCCAGCGTATGGGGGGGGTGGTGCAGTTCTCTCCGTCCCCATAACTACAACCGAACAGACCTTCCTAACTATCCCTCCTGGCCGATCACCAAGGATGAATTGCTTCCATCATACGTAAAGGCTAGCGAATGGCTGCAGCTAGATAATGGTGAGCGTGCCATACTCGACGATATTCCTGTGGACGGTATTCCACACTTAGTCGCCAAGCCTTCGGATTTTCTCCTCCTACGCGTTACGATACAACTCTTCGAGATCACGTAGAAAAATCCGAACTCATTACTCTTGTCAGCAGTGCTACCGTAAATTCCTTTATTGGCAATAAAGGCAGGGTTGTTGGGGTAGAGTTCACCTCTCCATCTGGCATGAAAGTTTTAAAGGTACATGCTGACGTGGTCATGGCTGGTGGTGCGGTCGGTAATGCACGAGTTATAGCTCGATCCAATCTTGGACTATCTAGTCATACAGAATCCTTTGTCGGAACTCATCTCTTTGAGCATCCCCATTGCTACTTCATTGGTAAGGTTCTGTTTTCTCCTGATGTCACAAATATTATATTGAAGGCAGAGTATTGGTCTCGCGATTTTTGCTCAATGGCTCCAACAGCTGAATACTTGCAGAAAAACTCTCTAACTGACTTTAATTATCAGTTTACAAAGGCACCGACGGCGTCGTATACAAAAGAAGAGGCCGCGTTGGCAGGTAACTATAAAGCCTTGTACGGCGTCGATGCGCAGTTCTTTCAGTGCACGCTTGGTACTGAGCAGGTTGCACTCTCTAAAAATACAGTTCTCGACTCAAGCGTAATCGAAGGCGCACGTGATGGGCACTTGTCTATTGATCTCGATACACAAAAGCCAATTGTGACTGCAGCAAAGAAATGGCTTCTGGGTCTTGGTGTTCACGCTTGGAGTGAACCAGTCAAGGCTGCTCCTATCCAGGCAGTTGGGCATATGCACGGCACCACGCGGATGGCGGCTGCGGCAGAGAACGGCGTAGTAGATAAAAATTGCTGTGTCTTCGGAGTTAAAAATCTATACGTAGCAGGAAGTTCAGTATTTCCAAGCGGTGGTTTTGTAAACCCAACCCTGACAATTGTCGCTCTTGCAATTAGACTAGGTGAACATATTTCGGAGGGCGCGAAATGACTACTCGTCGTCAGTTTATGTTCATTGCTCCAGCAGCGATGGTTATGCTCTCTGGTTGTTCCTTTACAAGTGATACTTGTGAAGAACGGCAGAGGCGATCGATTAAAAGAATAGTTAAATATGTTGATGAAAAAATTTCACCTCTTGATCAAGTGTCTCTTGATGAGAAGATGATTGATGTTGCATCAGTAGTTTCTGGATTGTCGAGTATTATCGGTGATCAAGAGATAAAAAGCGATTCTGATGCGGCGGCAGTTATCGTTAAGGCAATAAAAAAAGACTCGGAAAGCAAGAATTATGTGGTGTTGGGCGGTATGACCGTCACCCGTACAGAAGGGTTTATTTACTTGATCAAGAGTCCGCAAGGGTTTTCGTTGAAAGACGATCGTCTTACGGTTTTAAACGGTTGTCCCACTAAAGAGTTAAAATAACTGCAAGGTTAAATACTAAAAATTGTAAATAGTCCCGCCAAGTGCGTAATGCTGTTTACTAAAGCGGAGCACCCTTACGGTCTACCGGAAAATGGGTTTTTGACATCTTCACCGTCCTTGGTCTCGCAGACCTTGGACGGTGATCTAGAGATAGCCCATCGACACCTTTTCTTAACTCCAGCATCCGTCTTCCTGTCGTGGATACAGGGGGGCAACTGCCATCACAATGAATTGAACCTTAATGTATTGGCACGCCGGTTTGAAGCGTATGTCCGGCGGTGCTCGGCCAAGCGCCACCGCCGCATGGCTGGCTTCCCGACGAGTCACGTTGTAGGCCCGCAAAAGTTCCCACACCTCCTGATAGATCAAGTCGAATTTTTTACTGCGCAAGATCATCGCGCTCTGCTGCATCGAACTTTTGATATCTTAAACCCCAATTCGATTTTCCATCGTTCCTCATAAAGAAACCGGCTTGGTGCTGTAGGTTTCGGCTGGCAACGATTTCGTGACGTTTTTGAGTTTGCCTTGAATCTTTTAACTAACTTTGCGCGCTTCCCGACGGGTTGGAGGCTCTGGGGTTTCGCTTCTTGGCTTGCGGTAAAGCCTCCATCCGCAGCACTCGATCATGTTTGTTGTAGCGGATTATTCCCTCGTAGACCGTTCCTTTTTTGCCGGAATCAACTGGTGCCGCGGCTGCCGGCATTGTGCAAGCTCGACAGCAGTTCGGCTCCACATAACCTTTTACCGAACAAAGTGAACGAATGATCGGAAATTTGCTGAAGAAACTCGTCGGCGAGGCGAATTTACTGCGTCGATAGGTACTCAATCGAGCATCCAGGATGACGCACGTTCATCAGTACAGCCAGTCGCAGCATTGGGAGCGTGGTCTGGCGGTCGCTCGGGGTATTTGCCGATACGAAATGCTCTCGTAGCTCGGGCGTATCCCGGGGGTATGCATGAGTGCTCCGTCCACCGCGAACACCTGCAAGTCATCTCAGTTGTCACCGTCATAGCGCGCCGTACCCCAATGGGTTCCGAACTTGCGGTACAACCACTCAACGGGACCGGCCCTGAGCCGTTGCGGCTTCAGTGATACCACTGCGCGCCAGCAGATGATCGGAAGGCAGGCCTTGGGACAAATGATCAAACGCCTCGCCACTTCGTGTGCCGGCTCGTCGCGAAAAAGTGCCACACCGATCACCAGCCAGAGGACTTGGTCAGCGAACAGGCGACGTCGACGGATGGTGGCCCGTCTGGAGAACTCCAGCGCATAGGCTATCCACTCGATGGGATGTTTTGGTGTAGGTGCTGAGGTCGCAGATGTTGAAAAGGTCGATCAAGTCGAGTTCTTCTTGAACAGACATAAAAAATCCGATGCCAGAGGTCTGGCATCGGATTTATAGGGAAGCCCGGCTTGGACCCAAATGCTTAAGTGAATTGCATTACAGTTGATGTTTGGCTTCTTTGGTTATGATTTTTTGAGCGAGACTTTCGATGGTTGATTCACCGAGAAACTACCGCAAGACGGCGATAACTGCCGCGGTAAGTTTGTAATGCCTGATACTGTCAAGGTGCAATTAATTACCACATGCCTCGATAAAGATCAGAATAATCGTATTGTGGTCCGGACATGGTAATGGTTGAGACGGAGAAAAATAGCGTTGCCGATATCAGCAACGCCAACCCTACCCATAACCAGTTTTTACTGATTGTGTCTTTGAGTGAACTAAAGTCGGTGGTAAAGGCGAGAGCGCAATAGATAGATACGTGCAGCGCTAGGAAGAACCGGGTTTCAATTGCTCCTGGGACAATCGCTATGACTGGCAACAACGTTAGAAGCGTCCAGAAGGTAGCGTTAATTTTCTGCTGCTTAGCAGCTCTTTGCTGTGAAATGGCCAAGGTTATGACAAGGAAGCCTGCGAATAGAATAAGAAAGTTTACCAGCGCCAGTCCATTCCTTCTCCAGGGTTGCCCAGTCGTGTAGACCTCACCATCTCGCAGGTCGAGGCCGTTCACAACGTGCCGACCATAAATGGCGATAAAGTCGATGGGATGTTGCAATGCCAGCTTCAGATATGCGCTTAGCCCGAAACGTTCTTTACCAATGTTATTATCTGCAAACAGGCGCTCGCCGGCCTTGTCTAGATAAAACACTCCTGCTCCTGGGGAAGTTTTGTCGACCGAGGTTTCATACCGTTGTAATGTAATTCCCCAAAGCAACTGACTGGCAAACAGCGAGCGGTTGTAAGGGGAGGTCGTGATCACCATTGGAGAATAGGAATTCTGATTTTTATGGTTGATCACGATCTGGGGAATGCTGGCGATTGCAGCGCCTAGAAAGAAGGCCAGTGAGGCGTAAACTCGAGTTCGAGCATCGTGCTTGTAATACACTATTAGACCCGTGGCCAATGCCAGTGCGCCAGCGGGAAAAAGGAATATTGTGCGGGTGTTATAGGCGCCGTAGGCAAGCAATCCTGCAAGCAACAACAGCATATATCGCTTCAGACGGGTAGTGGCGTCGACTGAGGACAATACGCAGGCCGATGCACCAATCATCAGTGCCAAAGCCGGAAGGTCACTCAGGCTGAAGATAATTACGCCAGGAAAGAGTATGGCTACCAGTAATGGTGTGATCAGGCGACGCAGGAAAGAGATTTGCCCTCCAAATACCTGAACATAGAAAGCCGGTACCAATATTGCGAAAAAGTAAGCATAGGCCAGCGAGGAAATGATCCGGTAGGGCAAGAGGCCCAGTACGGGAATTGAGTCCGACACGAAGCGAGCTGGTGCCAGCAATGCTGGATAGAAATACCCCCTGATTCCTTTCGGAAAATCAAATAGCAGATTGGCCGCGCTGAGCTTCCAGTAACCGCCGGCATCCCAAGGAAACTCGGCAACGCCTTTGATCTTGTGCAGTATCATGAAAATTAGTGCGGCAGTTAAAAAAGCTGCTAGTTTCTGATGTTGATCGGCTAAACGAATAATATCCGTTCGCTGGGTCATCAAGTTGCATTCCATTTGGGTCATATAACACCGTGATTGATATTAAGCAGTGGTGGAAGACCCTTAGCGCCGGGCGACATCTACCGAATTTCCTTGCAGCGACTAAAGAACCTTGACGGGAGGGCTGCCACCGTCAGGTTATCGGTTGTTACGTCGTTTCAAATCAGATCTGAGGCGTCAAATCGGGTTCGCCAGCTACTGGCTGCCTTGAACTCTTCCGCGCGCGCCAATGTCATTTGATATTTCAAAGCATTGCCGATGGCCTCCCTGACTTCAATCTGGGTATCGCAGAGAAAGATCCCTTCCTCATGCCCTCTATAAAACATTTCGCCGAAACGGGTCGATATCACTGGCAGACCCAGAGCTTTGTACTCGTAGTACTTGATAGGGTCTACCGACGCGGTCAACTCGTTTTTTACGAAGGGAATAATCGCGACGTCAAATGACAGCATCCTGACCAAGGCATCCTTATGGCTGCAGGGAGGGAACACCTTGATGTTTGTCGGTAGTTTTGACGTATACGGTTTGAATATCGGACCAACGATGTGAATCAGATCGTCAGGACGTGACTGCGCAAACCGGATGACCCACTGCCAATCGAACCAGGCGCCAACGGTCCCGAGATAACCAAAGATCTTTGGAGCATTGGAGCTGATTTGGAGGCGTGTGGAGGGAAGCAGCGCAGTATCCAGGCCATTGGGTACCAATCTGACATTTGCACTATGTTGCTCCCATTTTTGCCTTAGCCGGGTCGATGAGGCGAGGATCGTTTTGACTTTGCGACCAATCGCCAATTCCCTACGGGCCATTGCCGAGCGGGAAAGACCGCTGAAGAACGTAGGGAAGTCGTCCATCGCGTCGTAAACGGCATCACACTTCTCCAATCGTTTAAGTACCTGCAATGCAAGGACGGTTGGTTTGCCGATTACGAGCAAGGTTTCTTGGCATTTCGCGAATTGGGTAACTGTATCTAGCAATTCCGACCAATAGAGGCGACCGTTGATCAAACCTGATGCGGGAAATGGCTCGATCGGTAAAGCCTTTGGTTTCAACACAGTTAGCCAAGGCTCATGCGGATCGGTTTCGGTTTTGTCACTGACGCCAATTTTGCTGAAATCGGCAAGGCACGGAAAACGGCTTGGGTACGGCTCGAGCCACAGCACTTCGCCGCTGGTCTTTTCATGAAACCAGCGAACAAACTTCTGGGGGCGCTGGGCAAAGCTTGCCCAAGGCACCGGAGATAAATATACGAGGCGCATTAAGCGCAATGCTCTTTGAGCACCGCCACAATGCGTTCTGCACCTTTGCCGTCACCATAAGGCGAAACGCCGCGAGCCATTGCCTTATAGGCCTCTTTGCTGTCCAGTAGCGTTTGTGCTTCCAGGAGGATGCGCTCGCGGTTAGGGCCAACCAGTTTGACTACACCCATTTCTACTGCTTCCGGACGCTCGGTTTCGTCGCGCAGAACCAGTACCGGAATCGCCAGTGCTGGCGCTTCTTCTTGTACGCCACCGGAGTCACTGATGATCAGGTAAGCCTTTTTCATTGCAGCGATGAATGGGGCGTAATCGAGCGGATCGCACAGAATGATGTTGGGAATGTTACCCAGCACCTTATAAGCCGTGTCCTTGACGTTCGGATTCGGATGCACCGGATAAAGGATTTGTACATCGTCATTGCGTTCGGCCAGGGTTTTGAGCGCGTGGCAGATTTCTTCGAAGGGAGCGCCGAAATTCTCGCGGCGGTGCGAAGTCACCAGGATCAGGCGTTTGCTGTCGTCAAGCTCAATGTCTAAGGTTAGCTCCTTTGCGGCTGTCATCAGCAAGGCATCGATAACAGTGTTGCCAGTTACCGTGATGTCTTTTTCCGCAAACCCTTCTTTCAAAAGATTTGCCTTCGAGCTTTCGGTCGGAGCAAAGTGCCAGTGTGTCAGGCTGCCAGCCAATACGCGGTTGGCTTCCTCCGGGAACGGGTTTTGCATATCCCAGGTACGTAGACCGGCTTCAACGTGACCGAACGGAATCTTATGATAGAAGCATGCCAGCGCCATGGCGAACACCGTGGTGGTGTCGCCTTGAGCAAGTACGACGTCGGGTTTTTCTTCCAGGAGTACTTTGTCCAGCTCCAGCAATAGTCGTGCAGTCAGCTCTGTCAGGTTCTGATTGGGTTTCATGATGTTCAGATCGATATCCGGGCGGATGTCGAAGAAGTCCATTACCTGATCCAGCATTTGTCGATGCTGGGCGGTCGCCAGAACGCGGACTTCTGCCCACGGTTCCTGTTTGAGCGCCAGAATGACTGGGGCCATTTTGATGGCTTCTGGGCGGGTGCCGACCGTGCAAATGATTTTCATCGGGTCTTTCCTTTGCAAATTGGAGCGAATTGACAGCTGGATCAGGTGCGATGCAGAAACCAGCGGGTCAATACGAAAGTAACAGGGATGGTCACTACAATGACGACCAGTGGTGCGACACCTTGGGGGATGCCAAAGCGCTCGACGAAGACACTCAGCAGCACTGCTGACAACAGATATTGCGCCAGGTACACCAACGGAAAGGCAAAAAAGCCTTTCCAGCTGACGGGCGTTCTGAACACAATCGTGGCGTTGAACCAGTACGAAAAAACGATACCTGTAGCGAATGCAAGGGCATAAGCCACCTGATAGGGCAGCACGATCTGCAGGACGTAGTACAACGCGAAGGTAAAGGCAGTGTTGATGCCGCCGCCGATTACAAACTTGATCAGGTCAGTGAGTTTTTTCTGTTTCGACATCCAGTCAGGCCTGCTGGGATTTGATCAGGCCGACGAATTCGCTGTAATCGCGAATATAGTCGGCAGAGTCGTAATAGTCGGATGCGAAAACCAACAGCATGGCGTCCTGCGAGTACTTGTACTGGATGCCCCAAGTCATTGGTGGCAGGTAAAGGCCCATATTGGGCTTATCCAAGGTGATTTCTTCGCGCGTCTTGCCATCGTCTACGACCACACGGATGCTGCCTCGGGCCGCAATCAAAAACTGGTGGCACTGATGGTGTGCGTGCTCGCCGCGGGTGTCGGCGGTAGGTACGTCGTAGACGAGAAAGTAGCGTTTCGGTGTGAATGGGATTTCCCGCTCGAACTCACCTACTGACAGACTACCCCTCAAATCGGGAACGGCTTTAAATGTATGTAGGGTCACGCCAGCAACATTAGTTCCAGTTACAGCTGGTTTCGATGAAGCACTGACTTTCATGCTTTCGCTGGAGTTATCTAAAGCGTCGGCATAGCCAATGATTTTGGCCGGGTTGCCGACCACGATAGCAAACGGTGGAACCGACCGGGTCACGACCGCGCCAGCACCGACCATGGCGTTTTCTCCGATGGTCAAACCCGGAAGAATGGTTGCGTTGGCACCGATACTCGCCCGAGCTTTCACCACGGTGCGCAGGAACTCGTCCGGGTACTGCTTGCTGCGCGGCATCCGGTCATTGGTGAACGTGGCATTGGGGCCAATGAACACATCATTCTCGATATTTATGCCGTCCCACACTTGTACTCCGCACTTGATCGTGACGCGATCGCCGATGACCACATCGTTTTCGATGAAGACGTTGTCGCAGATATTGCATTCTGCCCCCATGCGCGCTTCAGGCAGCACGTGCGCGAAGGCCCAGATCTTGGTGTCTTTGCCGATGTGAGGCGATTCGCACAATCCGTTCGGGTGAACGAAGAATTCAGCATTTTCATTTGTCATGATTAAAACTCTCGGTCCTCATCGGGATGGCTAGTGGCCGTGCCTTGGTGTTTTCATAGGTACGCCATGCGTACGAACCCACGATGCCCAGGCCCAGCAGGTTGGCAGCCCCAAGGAAGACGATGGCATTGATGGTCATTGCATAGCCCGAAACCGAGATCAGCCCCAGCAAGCGCGCAATGGTGACGACGATACCGAAGCCCGCCGCGAGCAAGGTGGTCACGCCCCCCAGTCGGGTAAGCAGGCGGATGGGCAGATCCGTGAAAGCGAAGATGCTGTCCATCATGTAGTTCACCTTTTTGGAGAACGTCCATGCCGACTTGCCATGCTCGCGTTTCAGGCGATTGTAGGAAATGGTTTTGCGGCGATAGCCCAGCCAGAAAATCTGCGCGATCAACGAGCTGTGTCGTTCATCCAGAGTTAGCAGCGTATCGCGAAAGGCCTTGTTGCAACCGAACACATCCACGCCGCCTTCCGGAATCTCTGGCACCACGTAGCGACGGTACAGGTTCCAGAACGTCTTGGAGGCGATGCGCGATAACAACGGATCGTCGCGTCCCTCGCGTACACCGAGCACGACGTCGTACTGCCCAGTCAGCAGTTGCGTGTTCATCTCGAGCGCCAGTTCGGGCGGTTCCTGCAGGTCGGCGGCCATGACCGCAAAACGATCCCCTCGACCGGCTTCAAGACCCACCCGAATGGCCGGGAACGAGCCGAAGTTGCGCGACAGCAGCACTAATCGCGACTCGAAGTGCTGTTTGGGCAATTCATCGCGCAAGATTTCGTAGCAACGGTCAGGGCTGCCATCGATCACAAATACAGCTTCGAAATCGCCTGCCAGCTTGCTATTCAGTCCATCGATGGCGACTAACAAGTCTGGCAATGAGCCTTCATTTTTGTAGACAGGGATGACTAACGTTAGCAAACGATGGCGCTCCTTATCCGAAGTATTTCTGAACGGCGACAATCACGGTTGCTACCTGTTCATCCGTCATGCCAGGGAAGCAAGGCAAGGTCACCAGATCCTTACAGGAACGCTCGGTCACCTCGAGGGAGCCGGCGATGCAAGGCTCGGTGTAGGCGGCTTGCTGGTGATCTGGAACTGGATAGTGAACGTCCGTGGTCACGCCGTGAGACTTGAGGAAGTTACGGAAGGCGTCACGATTCTCGATGCGCGCCACATACAAATGCGCGGCATAGGAGTCATCGACCGATGGCAGCCCCTTGAAGCCCAGACCTGAAAAAGCTGCATTGTAGCGAGTCGCGATGCTACGGCGAGACTCATTCCAGCTTTCAAGCTGCGGCAGTTTGACCCGTAGGATCGATGCCTGAATTTCATCCAGGCGGCTGTTTTTACCACCTATATGACCGACGTGATACTTGGACGACCAGCCATACTGGCGAAGGGTCTTGAGTTGTGCGGCGATTTTCTCGTCGCTGGTCACTACCGCACCGCCATCACCCATGGCGCCGAGATTCTTAGTCGGATAGAAGCTGAAGCAGGCCGCATCGCCGAAGCTGCCCGCCTGACGACCATCACGTTTGGCACCATGGGATTGGGCGCAGTCCTCGATCAGCTTGATGCCAGCGGCATGGGTCAGGGTCAGCAATTCTTCGATATTTGCCAGTTGACCGTAGAGGTGCGTGACGATCACGCACTTGGGTTTCAGCTCCAGAGCCTTGGCCAAGGCTTGTGGTGACATTGTCATGGTGACCTCATCAATGTCGACATACAGCGGCGTTGCGCCAATTCCATGAATAGCTGTACTGCTATAGAAACCGGCGTTGGCGACGGTTACGACGAGGTCGCCACGTTCTATTCCCATGCTGCGCAGTGCAATTTCAATGGCGTCGGTACCGTTAGCCATGGACACACAGTGACGAGCGCCCACGTACTGAGCAAACTCCGCCTCAAATCCTGTTACCTCTTCACCCAGGACATACCAATTCCGGTCGAGAACTTTCTTGATCGCGCCAAGGAAATCAAGGTTCTTGTTCATTGCCACGTCTGAAAAGAGGGGGATCATATCGATGCTCCTTGGGTGCTCAAGCTGGAATCGGTTGCAGAAAAATTGGTTTTTTTAAAGAAATGTTTTTTCAGGCGGAGAGCCCGCTTCTCTATCAGGTGCCACGAAACAATGCCACAAGCCAACGCTAAGGCCATGGAAGTCACGCAATTCTGCACGCCCGTAAAGTGAGGAAAAGCCCACGCGGTCAATTGTTGTGCTGGCCAGCCATAAAGATAAACGCCATAGGAATAATCGCCCCATTTGTCCATCCAGGCGAATTGCTTGAAGAAGCTCACGGAGCAGAAGAAGGTGACGAGCAGCAGTACGTAGCCGAACGGGAAGCGATCGGTGTTCAGCGTGATACCCGCTAAAAACAGGGCCATCAGTAGAAAGTAGGGGCTTACAGGCACGCTGTCCCGGTTGATGTACAAGAATGAGCCAATATAAAAAAACAGGATGACGTGCAGCATTGTTGTGCCCTGCAGAGGGGCCGGTAGCCAGGATTTGTCAGACCAGATGGCGACGATCATTACGAAAAACAGGCAATTGAAGAGCGCGCGACTGCGCATGATCCCGAGCAGGTAAGCCACCAGCACTGCGACATACAGCCAAACCTCGATGACAACAGACCAGATTGAACCGTTGACAGCCTGATTCGGATTTTGTGTAAACACTCCAGGAAGGAAGAAGGCGCCCTGGTAAGTCAGCGCCAACCCTTTGAAATAGGCCCAGGTTTGCGGACTCAAAAGATACTCAGTTAGCGGCAACGTGGTGACGATGCCGCCCAGAACAAAGGTGACCAGGATCAGATTCACCCACAGAGCCGGATAGATTCTTAATACTCGGGAGACAACATAATTCTGTACCCCGCTGTTCAGAATGCTGGCAGTCACCAGAAAACCACTGATCAGGAAAAACAGGTCAACAGCAACACCGCCAGCGAACGCATACCCCGTTGTCACTACGATCCAATCTGGCGTTGCTCCCGGCACAATTGCCGTTGTGTGGCCATAGATGACCGCCAGCGCAGCGAGCAGGCGAATAAAGGTCAGGTTGTTGCTTTTGCCAATAAAAGTATCCGCAAGTGTACGCATTAGTGAGCCCCTGCGATTATCAGTTTCAGGCAGCCTGCTTGCGCTTCGGGGGTGTCGGTAACGACCATTCGCCCCTTGGAAGAGGCAGCACCCTGCTGGATGCCAGGATAGAGGGGATTATTCTTGTCCATGACAATGTTCCAGACTGTGTGAAGGCTCATTACGGTTTCTAGATACTGACCGCTATGCATATACCACGGAGAGAACGAGTTGGCGCCGTAAACGCAGACAGAAGAAGCGGCGTTGATGGCGTCCTTGTTGTCTTCCAGTTGTTTGAAGACCTTGGCGTTGTCGGAGCCGACGATATCGTACCAGTGAGCAACGCTGGTACGTCCCGGTGTATCCACGATATACAGAGGCGCGGCAAGCGCGCCCATTAATGCACAGACCAGATAGGCGCGGAGCGGTGACGGTGCTTCAGTTTTCAGCAGCTCAGCCAATGCCACGTACACTGAACCAACGATGAATGGCAGCCATATCAGTTCGTAATATGCGTTGACGTGGTTCGGTAGTACCGAATACGGAGCGATCAGAGTCAGCACCGCACCGACGAAGTAAAGAGTCTTGGGTATTTTCCTGTCGCGTATCAGGACAACTAGCACCATAACCGCAGAAAAGACTATCGATGCAGCGATGATTTTGCCGTGCACAAGCATTGTCGGATGTCCGGCTCCGGTCAGGTAGCGCCACACGGTATTCGCAACGCCGGTCACGGAGATGTCGATGAAGTACGAGGATTGCGCATCGCTGGCACCCAGGAAGCTGGATGCAGCGAGAAACTTCGCCCCGGCTACCATCAGCAGCGACGCCGCCAGGCCGGTCAGGCCGGTCAGTATCCGTTTCTTGACCGGTTTCTCCGACTTGATCAGGACATAGGCAAAGGAGAATAGGTAGAACAGAATGAAGTCCTCCTTGGCCAACGTGGACAGCAGCAACATCATCAAAGATACATACAGCCAAGTGTCACTGATTTCGCGATCGTCTTTGAACAGAAAGTAAACAGATGCGAGGCCCAAGCACCCCGACATCATGTGCGTCACCATGCCCGTGTATCGGGCGTATTCGGCAATGATCGGCGTGGAGAGGGAAGCGATGACGAACAAGACCAGAGTGATCCAGAATTGACGCGGTTGTACGACTTCGATCAGGATCTTCCAGCACAGAAATACATAGGTTGCGGTTAAAATCCGGACCGCCCAAATCAGATAATCCGGCCCAAGCGAGGAAAGCAGGAAGATCAACCAGGTTGACAGTGGGCGAATCCAAGACAAACCCAAGCCGCCGGCGGCAGACGAATAATTGGTGTAGTCGTCATGGTGGACCGGGATGGAGGTTGGCAGGAAGTCCGAGACTGAGTAGTAGGCCATCAAATAAAAGACAGCCGAAATCAGTGCAAACGACAGGATGTTCGAATGCTTTGATAAGAACGGTGGTGGCGTGGAGTTCATGGGGCCGCTCATTTCTTTTCTTCGTTTTTATAATTGTGTGGAGTCCAAGTCCCCCACTTGGCCTCATAGGTCGCCTTGTTCTGCTCGAACAGTGCCTGGCGATCAGCACTTCGAAGCTTGTTGAACGAAGCCGACAGGTGATGATGGATGAATACGTCTTCTGCGCAGCAGATGGTCCTACCCAATTGCTCTACGCGACGGCAGTAGTCATCATCTTCGAAAAAACCGCGGCCGAAGGCTTCGTCCAGCGGCCCCACCGCTTCATAAACTTCGCGGGAAAACATGACGCAGAAAAACGCAGCTGTCTGGATGTTCTGCAACTTGCCGATGTGGCTGTGGGTGTACTTCGCCGCTTCCACGAGCATTTCATTCATATTCTGATAGCTGATCTGGATCTTGGCTTCGTTACCAATGTTGTTGGTCACCGGCCCGATGATTCCGATCGATTTGTTGCGTTCCAAATGGCGATAAAGCGTACGAATCCAGCCTGGTGTGACAAACGTATCGTTGTTGAGCAGAACCAGGTATTTACCATCGGCAATGGCTAGGCCCTGATTGTTGCCGGCGGCGAAGCCACGGTTGTCTTCGTTGAGGATGATTCTACGGTTCTTGCCTTCTGTGACCCACTCATTGAGCAGAGTTGGCGTGCCATCCACGGAGGCATTGTCGACAACAATGATTTCCAGGTTTTCGTGGTTGGTATTCGCATCAAGGCTTGCCAAGCAAGCCTTGGTCAGTTCGATGTTGTTGTAGGTCACCACGATGACACTTACTCGTGGCACGCTTCGGTGGTTTTCGATCCGCTGGATCATCTGCTCGGCGCGATGACTCCACGTCTGGTTTCTGGCGAACGCCTGGCGGGCTGGAATGCGGGCGATCGCATCGGGCGCATCCAGTTCCTCGCTGACCGCTCGG
This sequence comes from Pseudomonas sp. SDO55104_S430, assembly GCF_054070595.1. Lineage (NCBI taxonomy): Bacteria > Pseudomonadati > Pseudomonadota > Gammaproteobacteria > Pseudomonadales > Pseudomonadaceae > Pseudomonas > Pseudomonas sp. SDO55104_S430. Next base: position 47,976 of record NZ_JBSVXG010000014.1, read on the forward strand.
ATGAAGTCTTCCGAAGTCGGCGCCGCGTGCACGAGGTTTTCGAATTGTTTGATTTCAGGCAAGTCGACGGACACCACCGGTTTACCTGCACTGAGGTATTCATAGACCTTGACCGGGTTTGTGGCGAGGGTCAGTGGAATCACCTGGAATGGCAACAGGCAGACGTCGAAGGCATGCAGATACTTCGGTAGCTCGCTGTAAGGCATTTCACCGGTGAACGTGACGTTGCTCAGATGCGCCAGCTTTCCGCGGGCGTCGACGGTGTCGGCACCGATCATCAGAAGACAATGCTGAGGGAAGGCCTTGGCAACATTTTCTATCAGCTCCAGATCGAACCATCCGGCGATGGCGCCGTAGTAGCCAATGATCTTGCGTTGCTTAGGATCGACATACACATCAGCCGGACGCGTAGCAAAGTGTTCGAACTCGCCCGCATTGCGAATCAAGATCCGGTTTTGAGTGTGCTGCGATACGATGTCATCCAGCCAAGTGGATGTAGTGATTGTGATGTCGGCATTGCGCATAAGTGCGCGCTCGATCGCTAGCACGTCTTCGGAAACGTCGCCGAATCCCTCGTGGTGATCCATACAGTCATACACCACTTCGCTGTCCGGCAACATGGAGCAGGTCTCATACCAGAATGGATGTTGAACCATGGAAACAATCTGACGGCTTGCAGTCCAATCCAGAACATGGCCGATTGAACCTTTTAGTTGCTCGGCAATGTCGAAACCCGGCGCGGAGGAATAGATTATCGGGGCACCTTTGGCGTACAAGTTGATCTGAAACAAGCGACCGTGCTCGTCCAACTGCTCGACTTCGAAGCCTGGGCGCGGGTCGTCAATCAGATTGACGGATACATAGAACACTCGCCGACCTGTACTGGCCAATGCCTGCGCGAGTTGTTGCGGCCGCTGGTGACGGAAATGCCAATCAATGACACCCCAGAAAATGTAGTCGGCAATACCTTGCTGCTGCTCTGCTGGGCGCATCATCGGGAGGTTGAAGGAGCTCCCATTAAGCAGTTGGTTCTTCATGACAGACATCGGCGCTTCGACTAATGTCGAGTAGGATTGCCGTATGGCTTTTCTGAACGCAGCTGGCAAGGGGAGCTTGTGATAGATGCGGCGCAACTGGTATTTCAATGCGCGCGTCTCCGCTGTCGAAAACCCATGGCGGGCCATTCGCAGGGCCAACCGCAATGGCTTGGTCAGTTTCCAAGAATGACTGTCGATCATCTGAGTGTACTGCGCTTCAACGCGTTTGAGCTGTTCGAAAACAATCCTGTGAGCTTCCACGGTCGCCTGATTCGCCGCTTCGCTAGCCTCCAGAGCAGCCTTCGTCTCAGCTTGGGCTGCAACCAGTTCAGCCTGTTGGTCTTCCAGATTGCGACGAATTTTCTCGAACATCGCACGTTCCTTCAACTTTACCCATTCTAAGTTGTCATTTTCGATATGGAGGTCGCGCAAATGCAGTTGCGTGTCCTGGTGATTGTCCAAGTTCGAATACACCAGCAGGATTTGCTCGCCACGCCAATAGTTTGGTTCGTCCTGCGAGGTATCAATGATGCTGCTGTGGGTTAACGCCCATTTGCCGAAGCTGGCCGGGATATTTTCGTAGTTGAATGAGTAAAAGTGTTCATCGATCAACTCCTGCTCTCTGAACGGCAGAAGCAGCACAATAAATTTCTCTGCCGTGGCGCTGACCTGCTTAAGCACATCCCACGGCGTAGCGAAATGTTCGAGCGTATTGGACGAAAATATGACGTCCCATGTGTTGCTGCTTCCGTTGCCCAGAAAATTCTCACAGAGAAATTTGACGGTCGGGAAGGTGGCGGATGCTTTTTCGATGGCTTCGGATGAAAAGTCCACGCCAACAAGGCTCGGCAACTCTAGACGTTTGGCTAGGTACTGCGTTCCGTCGCCCTGCGCGCAACCCCAATCGCACATTGTCAGGTTTTGATCCTTGATTTGTGTGAGGAGCCAGGACGGGAAATTGTTAGCAGCCACTTCACTGAAAAAGATGCTTTGTTCACGGCCGAAGTTTTCTTCCCAGTCGTTAGCAAAGCGATGGTCCCAGTAAGTTTTGGAGTTGACTTCACCAGTTTCAATTGAATCGTCTTTCGGGTTTTTCATGGTGTAAGTGCTCCTTTACTCACTGTATTGTTTTCGATAGCCATGGAAATTCTCGGAACGAACAGCCCCGATGCGTTGCTTATAAACGACGAAGAAAAATACTGCGCCCCTTCCACGTATTCATAGTAGTGAATAGCTGCTGAAGTTCTGTTTTCAACGGCAGCCACCAATAGGTAATCGCCGGAGCACAAGAAATTTTCCACCTCGAAAAGTACTTCCTGCCCTGCACCGTCGTCGTGATCAAATGTCAGTTTTTCATTCCAAGTACTGCCAACGATAAGGTCGTTGCCCGCAAGATTCTTGAACGAAAACGATACGGACAGACCTTCAGTCGATTTTAAGGCGCGCGTGCTAAACCTGATCTTGACGATCATTTTTTCGTGACCGATGTACAGACTCTTGCGGACCCCATAGTCATCGTAGATGCCAGCACTTTCGATCACACCGGTGTGCGATCCCCAATGATTGATGGGTTGCTCCACATGACGGGGTTGTACCGTGGCATCGGGTGACGAAAAGTCCGGCGTATTTTCGCGAGCGCCATCGAACAGGTATTCCGTGTACTGGGCGGTGACTGGGAAAACATCACCGATCGCGCGAACGATGCCCTTGTCCAGCCACAATGCTCGGTCGCAGAGGGTACGAACTGCCGCCACATCGTGGGATACGAACAGGATGCTGACGCCCGAGTCTTTCATCTGCTTGATACGGTCCAGACACTTAGCCTGAAAGCGTGCGTCACCTACCGATAGGGCTTCATCAACCACCAAAATACTTGGTTGAGTATGAACAGCCACGGAAAATGCCAAGCGCACGTACATGCCCGAAGAGTAGGTTTTGACTGGCTGATTAATGAACTCGCCGATTTCCGCGAAAGCTTCGATCTCGGAATATCTTCCGTTGATCTCATCAAGCGACAAACCCAGAATCGCCGCGTTCAGATAGACATTTTCCTTGCCAGTGAACTCTGGGTTAAAACCGGCTCCAAGCTCCAAAAGCGCGGCGATACGACCGCGCACACTGATTTTGCCGGAGCTCGGATTCAACGTGCCGCACAGCATTTGCAGCAGGGTCGATTTTCCCGACCCGTTGCTGCCTATAATACCTACAGTTTCACCAGCGTTGACTTCGAACGAAGCACTTTTCAAAGCCCAGAATTCGCTGAAATATTTACGCTTGTCGCGAAACAGCATTTGTAAAAGCCGTTTGTGTGGCTTGTCATAGATTTCGTAGCATTTGCTTAGGTTTTCGACGGTGATAGCCGGCTCAGAGTACATCGGCAAACCCCTTGCGAGTCTTTTGGAACCAAGCAAAGCCACAACAAGCTACGACGATCCCAAAAGCAAGCATGATGCACCAGGTCGTGAGGTCAGGAATTTGGCCGAAAATCAGAATATTTCGACTTTGTTCGATGATATAGGCCAGTGGATTGATCCTGATCCAGAATTGATATTTTTCCGGCAAAGCAGTTATTGGGAAGAACACGGCGGACATAAAGAGCATCACAGTGGTGAACATTGCCGTAATCTGGCCGATGTCGCGCATATATACGCCCAGCGAGGCGAACGTCCAGCTCATGCCCATAATGCCAAGAAACAGCGGAAGCATGACGAATGGAAGCAATAATGCTGTCCATGGAATGGAGTGATTGATGATGATTTGAGCCAGCAACAGAACACTCAGGCTGATAACAGCATGAAAAAGTGCCGATAGGAATGTCACCCAAGAAAGTATTTCAAGCGGGAAAACAACTTTTTTCACGTAGCTTACATTAGATGTTATGAGGGCAGGCGCGCGGTTGATGCATTCCGCGAACAGGCCATGGATCAGAAGTCCGACAAAAAGAATGATTGCGAAGTCGGTCTTGCTTTCTTCGTTTGAAACACCCCAGCGTGCTTTGAAAACAACTGAAAAAACGAATGTATATATAATTAACATCAAGATCGGGTTGAAAAAAGACCACGACAAACCCAATGTCGAGCCACGATAGCGTCCCAGGACTTCACGTTTACTCAACTGTATTATCAAACGTTTGTTACGCCAGAAACTGGCAACCATTTCTACTGGGTTTGCTGAATAATTTTGCATCAGTGGTTTGACTCGCCTTCTTGTGCAGGTGGCCTGTTGACGTTCAATTTTTATATTAAGGAGCAATTGTCCTTTTTTCGGTAAGCTAGGGCGTCGCCCGATGAGTTTACCGGAATTAATCCATGAATTTCGCCTCAAATTTGGACGGAAGGCTCCTTGATCTGTGTTGCCTGCGTTGACAGCTCAGCGTCTCGATCACGCCGCGCATGGTATCGTATTAGGGCATGCTATTTCACCCTGTAATCTACGTATTCCAACGTTGGTGCCGGCTGGTAAGCACTCCCGTGCCAGTCTTGGCGCGGAATTGGCGCTTTCTCTTCATCCAGTAAGGCAGGCAGGTATAGGGCTGGCTCTGGACTCGCGTTGGAGCGCAGTGGGCGGCGTTACATTGATGAAACAGTAATGGCAGTGTGCAACGTGCAAATTCACCAGGCGGGCTTCCACGGGCGAGCGCCATCCCGGCCCCCCGTATTCAATAGGCGTCCTGAATACGAGTACCATTGACAGATTAAGGTTTCCTCACCGCAAAAAAAGGTGTCCGGTTGCGAATGATAATGGCTTGCGGAGATATTTTGCTATATTTCAAGATGCTCTGTGTTTCCATTTACGTACAATAGCGCACAGATTTGCGATTAGACATAGTTGATAGAGCGACTGGATTTATGGATAAATTTAGGATTTTTTTACTGAGTTTGCCCCGCCGACAAAAGCGGTTACTGCAAGTGGCGACTGACTGCATGCTTGTCTGGCTGGCACTTTGGTTGGCATTCATCGTCCGTTTGGGCATCGATGACATGTATAACCCGTTGCGTGTTCATTCTTGGCTGTTCGCTTGCGCGCCTCTAATTGCGATTCCATTGTTCATTCGTTTCGGTATGTACCGCGCCGTAATGCGCTATTTCGGCAATGATGCTTTGCTTGCAATCATCAAGGCGGTCAGTCTTTCGTCATTGATTCTGGCACTTGTGGTGTACTGGTACAGCAATCACGAAGCGGTCATTCCTCGTTCGATAATTTTCAACTATTGGTGGTTGAGCCTTGTCATTGTTGGAGGGCTACGTCTCTGTATGCGCCAGTACTTCATGGGTGACTGGTTCAACTCGGTGCAGCATGTACCCTTTGTCAATCGGGATGACGGGCTGACCAAGGTCGCGATATACGGCGCGGGCGTGGCAGGCAACCAGCTGGTCGCAGCGCTGCGGATGGGGCGAGTCATGCGTCCGGTAGCGTTCATTGATGATGACTCCGGTATTGCGGATCGAGCCATTGCCGGCTTGCAGGTCTACAAGCCCAAGCACATTCAGCAGATGATCGATGAAACCGGGGCCCAGGAGATTCTCCTCGCGTTGCCGTCCTCAACCCGCGCGCGGCGTCGGGAAATTCTGACTTTCCTGGAGGGATTTCCGTTGCACATCCGAAGTGTGCCCAACTTCGCGGACCTCGCCAGTGGCCGGGTGAAAGTCGAAGACATCCAGGAAGTGGATATCGCCGACTTGCTTGGTCGAGATTCCGTACCAGCCCAGCCAGATCTGCTCGAGCGCTGCATCAAGGGTAAGGCAGTCATGGTGACCGGGGCTGGTGGTTCGATCGGCGCAGAGCTGTGCCGGCAGATCTTTGCGCTTGGCCCGACCACGCTTTTGCTCTTCGATCACAGTGAGTTCAACCTCTACAGCATTTTGGCGGAGCTGGAGCAGCGCGCCAGTCGCCAGTCGGTTCCTGTTCAATTGCTGCCGATTCTGGGCTCCATCCGTCACCAGGACAAACTGCTGGATGTCATGAAGACCTGGGGAGTGGACACCGTTTATCACGCCGCGGCCTATAAACACGTGCCGATGGTTGAGCACAATATCGCCGAGGGCGTGTTGAACAATGTCATCGGCACGCTTAACACTGCACAGGCTGCATTGCAGTCTGGTGTCTCGAACTTCGTGCTGATCTCCACGGATAAGGCAGTTCGCCCCACAAATGTGATGGGCAGCACCAAGCGCTTGGCTGAGTTGACGTTGCAAGCCTTGAGTCGAGAGATCGCTCCAGTACTGTTCGGGGATAAGGCCAATGTGTCCCGGGTTAACAAAACCCGATTCACCATGGTTCGTTTTGGCAATGTATTGGGATCTTCTGGTTCGGTGATTCCGCTGTTCCATAGCCAGATCAAGTCCGGTGGGCCACTGACCGTGACTCATCCGAAGATCACTCGTTACTTCATGACCATTCCTGAAGCGGCGCAGTTGGTGATCCAGGCTGGTTCCATGGGGCAGGGTGGCGACGTTTTCGTGCTCGATATGGGCGAGCCGGTGAAGATCGTAGAGTTGGCTGAAAAGATGATTCACCTGTCCGGCTTGAGCGTGCGCTCGGAGAAAAATCTGCAGGGCGACATCTCGATCGAATTCACGGGCCTTCGACCTGGCGAAAAGCTTTACGAGGAATTGCTGATTGGCGACAACGTATCGGCAACTCAGCATCCAATGATCATGAGCGCCAACGAAGATCATCTGCCCTGGGATGTTCTCAAGGGGCGTTTGCGGGAGCTGCTGGTTGCCGTTGATGAGGATGATTACACCCGCGTTCGCCAGCTCCTGCGTGAAACTGTCAGTGGCTACACCCCTGACGGCGATATCGTTGACTGGATCTATCAGCAGCGTCGTCTCGAACCCTGATTGTTTCATATCCCGTAACGTACACACTTTTGACAGGCTTCAGGCATCGCCTAAGTTTGGGAGGCAGCTTCGGAAAGCTGCTTCCTCAAACGATGTCATGGAGCTTCAACTATGCGTAAAGGCTATCTCTCTTCCTTGGTATTTGCCCTGCTCACCAGTCTCTCTACTGCCGCAATCGCGGCACCCGCGGTGAAACCAGAAGCTGTCAGCGCGCCGATGAGCCAGGAAATGGCGCCGAAGGCTCAGACCGGAAAAATTGATCTCAACGGTGCTGATGCACCCACGCTGCAACGTGAGCTCGCGGGTGTCGGCGAAGCGAAGGCCAATGCGATTGTTGCGTATCGTGACATCAATGGACCTTTCGCATCCGTGGAGGAATTGCTGGAAGTGAAGGGCATCGGCAAGGCGATTCTGGATCGCAACCGCGAGAAGCTGGAAGTGAACTAAGCTTTCTGTTCAACGCCAAGGGGCCGGTCATTGACCGGCCTTTTTGCATATTAGCGGACGCTAAGACAGAAGCCTCCTGTCTGGAAATTCAAAATTACGGCTATCATATTCAAATTAAATTATGTATATAATCAATAGGTCATTCGTCCCGACGCGTTGAATTCCAAGCGTTTGGTTTCCCTTAAAGCACTCCCCAGGAGCACACCCATGAATCCCGCCAAGTCCCAAGGTACAGCCCTCGTCACCGGCGCTTCTTCCGGTATCGGCGCGGTTTACGCACAGCGCCTTGCCTCCCGTGGTTTTAATCTGTTGCTGGTCGCTCGCGATCAACAACGGTTGGACGAGGCAGCGAGCAAGCTGCACACCGAACACGGCGTCCAGGTCGAGGTGCTCAAAGCGGACCTCACGCAAAAAGACGACGTGCTCAAACTTGAACAACGCCTGCGCACGGACTCGAGCATTAGTCTGCTGGTGAATAACGCCGGTATGGCGGCAGATGGGTTACTGGCCAATGCAGACACCGATCAGCTGGAGCGAATGATTCAGCTGAACATCACCGCAGTCACGCGCCTGGCTTCTGCTGCAGCGGCCGGTTTTGCCAAGGCAGGCAGAGGAACGATCATCAATATTGGCTCTGTGGTGGCGCTGTTTCCTGAGCGCTTCAACGCCACCTACAGTGCCAGCAAGGCATACGTTCTGAGCCTGAGCCAATCGCTGAATGCTGAACTGCAGGGCACCGGCGTCAAGGTCCAGGCTGTGTTGCCAGGCGTAACACGTACCGAGATCTGGGAGCGCTCCGGTATCGATGCTTCACAGATTCCGGCGGACATGGTCATGGAAGCTGGGGAGATGGTCGACGCGGCGCTGTCGGGGCTGGATCAGGGGGAGTTGGTGACGATTCCTTCGCTTCCGGATGCCGCTGACTGGGAGGCCTTCGTTGCGGCGCGTCATGTGATGGCGCCGAACCTTTCCAAAAGCAAAGCAGCGACGCGTTATAAATGAAGCGTGACAAAAGCCGACAAGAGGTGATGCGGGATGAGTGATCGTCGAGTAGTCGTTACGGGCATGGGCCTTGTGTCTCCCTTGGGTAGTGGTGTTGAAGCGGTCTGGACGCGCCTGCTGGCCGGGCGCTCCGGCATAAAGAATCTGCCGGACGATGTAGTGGCCGATCTGCCGGCCAAAGTCGGTGGTGCAGTGCCGACTATTGTTGAAGATCCCGAAGCTGGATTCGACCCGGACCGGGCAACGCCCCCGAAAGAACAGAAGAAGATGGACCGCTTCATTATGTTTGCGATGGAGGCGGCCCGTCAGGCACTGGAGCAGGCTGGTTGGCAAGCGCAGACCACCGACACCCAGGAGCGCACCGCGACCATCATCGGTTCCGGCGTCGGTGGTTTCGGGGCGATCGCCGATGCGGTGCGGACCACCGATACTCGGGGCCCACGACGTTTATCACCGTTCACCATCCCGTCTTTCCTGGTCAATCTGGCGGCCGGGCATGTGTCGATTCAGCACGGTTTCAAGGGCCCGTTGGGCGCACCCGTGACAGCCTGTGCCGCCGGGGTCCAGGCGATTGGTGACGCTGCTCGGCTGATTCGCTCAGGCGAAGCGGACATCGCGATATGCGGTGGCGCGGAGGCTGCGATCGATCGAGTCAGTCTCGCCGGGTTCGCCGCGGCTCGCGCATTGTCCAGCGCTTACAACGACACCCCTGAACGCGCTTCACGCCCTTTCGACCGCGACCGCGACGGTTTTGTCATGGGCGAGGGCGCCGGTCTGCTGGTGATCGAATCCCTGGAACATGCCCTGGCCCGCGGTGCCAAGCCCATTGCAGAGATTGTCGGTTACGGCACCAGCGCCGACGCCTATCACCTGACCGCCGGCCCCGAGGATGGCAGTGGTGCGCGCCGCGCAATGTCGCTGGCTTTGGCTCAGGCGGGTGTTACACCGCAACAGGTCCAGCATCTCAATGCCCACGCCACATCAACCCCGGTTGGGGACTTGGGAGAACTGGCGGCGATCAAATCGCTGTTCGGCGCAGACAACAAGATCGCGGTGACTTCGACCAAATCCGCCACCGGCCACTTGCTCGGTGCGGCAGGGGGGATCGAAGCGATTTTCACCCTGTTGGCAATCCGTGATCAGGTCGTTCCCGCAACGCTCAACTTCAACAACCCTGACCCAGCCGCCGAAGGTGTGGATATCGTTCACGGTCAGGCCAGGCCGATGCCCATTGAATACGCGTTATCCAATGGCTTCGGGTTTGGTGGCGTCAACGCCAGCGTGCTGTTCAAGCGCTGGGAACGTTAACCGAGGTTCTTTTTGAGGTGTTCGCGGGTGACGTCGAGGATGCGTTGAGCAAATTCGGCGTCGGCAACACTGCGTGACAAAAGCAAAGCGCCGGCGAGTGCAGCCATCATGACGATGCTGCGCTCGTCGGCGTTTTGGCCTTCAAGGTTGCTCTCGATCTGATCGAGTCGCGCCTTCAATATCACATCGCTGGTTGGGCTCGGATGGCCGCGCAGGCCCAGTTCGGAGGAAATGGTCACCAGCGGGCAGCCTTCGTGTGGCGAAGTCTGGTGCCACTCGGAAAGATAGGTGTCGATGAATGCTTCGAGCGGATGTTCCTCGGCAAAGAGTTGTGCGCATAGTCCATCCACTTGTTCGCCTGCTTCATGCAGCGCCTTTTCCACCAATTCGTCCTTGGACTTGAAGTGCGAGTAAAAGCCACCGTGAGTCAAGCCCAGCGCCTTCATCAGAGGTTGCAGGCCGGTCGCGCTGATGCCGTCACGGCGAAAGCGCTCCGATGCTTCCTTGATGATGCGTTGGTGGGTCTGGGCTTTGTGGTCCTGCGAGTAACGCATCTGATTTCTCCAGCATCAATGCGCCATAGTAACCAATGAAAATTGGATGGTGACTGTACTTCTACTTCTGAAAAGCACACAGATGCGTCGAACTTGTATTAAACGCCCGCATTAGTGGCACGAATAGTGATTATTCATTGGCAGATGATTGTTGAACAATCCTTGAGGCGATGAGTATGAACAGCGGACTGTCACTGGCCGATCACATTACTTTGGAATTGCGTGCCGACATAATCGGCGGGCGCTTGCTACCGGGCATGGCGCTAGTCGAAAACGATCTGGTGTCCGCCTACAACACCTCGCGCAATACCATCCGTGAAGCCTTGCATCGGCTGGGCCAGGAGGGCTTGGCCCTTTACGTGCGCAACAAGGGCGTGATGGTGCGCCGCCTGGGTCCTGATGATGTACGGGATCTGTTCAAGGTCCGACGCACGCTGGAGTTGCAGGCCATCCATACCAGTCGCCCGCTGCGCGACTATCAATCCGACCGTATGCAGGAAGCCCTCGAAGCTACGGAGCTGGCCCGGGAGCGCGAGGACTGGCGTGCCGTCGGCACCCACAGCCTGGCCTTTCATCAACACATCGTCGGGCTGATGCACAGTCCGTTGTTCGATGAGTTCTTTACCAATGTCGTCGCGCAATTGCGTCTGGTGTTCTGCATGGCGCCTGATGAAGCGCGTTTTCAGTCGCCCTGGATGGCGCGTGATCGGCGGATCCATGAACTGCTGGTCGAGGGCGACAAACACGGGGCCGAAGAAGCGCTGAGCCTTTATCTCGACGACTCCGAACATCTGTTGTTGCAAATGCTTGCCTCCACTTCGCGTCACTGAACGAGGAATCGCGCCATGTACAAAGACTATCCAGCGGCCTATCAAGTCAGCAAAGGTTCGGCCTTGCAGGTGAACAAGGCCTTCTATGAACGGGTGCGCGACGCCAAGGACGGGCGCACGCTGATCGAGTCGTTCGAAGTGCCGATCCGTACTGGTCGCGCGTGGAAGGTGCCCGCCGGTCATGTCTTTAGGGTCACCACTCCGGTTGGCCCGCAGGTGGGGGATTTCAACGTGTGGAACGCCCACGATCCGCGTGAACGTCTGTGGGCTTCGCGCACTCGTCAACTGCAAGGCGCGCACGTCAGCACCCATGACCGGCTCTGGTCGAACCTGCCGTTTTTACGTCCTTTGGTAACCATCACCGACGACAGCCTCTCCGGTTATGGCATCGATGAACATGGCGGTCGTCTGCACGATTTGCTCGGCACCCGCTGCGACCCCTATGTGAACAAAATGCTCACCGGCGAGGATTTCCATCACCACTGCCATTCCAATCTGACCCGTGCGGTACTGCCTTTCGGCCTGACCGAGTTCGATGTGCATGACGTATTGAACATTTTCCAGTGCACGGGCCTGAATCACGATGACATGTACTTCATGAAGGCCTGTCCGGCGCAGAAGGGCGACTACCTGGAGTTCTTCGCTGAGATCGATCTGCTGTGCGCGTTATCGACCTGTCCGGGTGGTGATTTGTCGTTGGCCATGTGGGGGCCGGACGCGCAGGATCCGTTGAGCGTGTGTCGCCCGTTGGGGGTGGAGATTTATCGTCTGGAGGATTCGTTGCTGGAGGGGTGGAGCCAGCCGGAGCGGGCGGCGTATAACGGGCTGCATGGTTTGCATATCGCCAAGGCCGATTGGGAGAAATAAAAGCAAAAGATCGCAGCCTGCGGCAGCTCCTACAGGGAAACGCGA